>PMWR01000446.1 GCA_003166055.1 Acidobacteriaceae bacterium | reverse complement strand
CTGGTCGGGCTGCTCTACGGCGCCATGCTGCCCATGTTTCCCCGCAAGCCCATTCTCACTGCCGGCTTCATCGCCCCGTTCCTCTGGACCGGCATCATTTACTCGGCGTTGGGCGTCATCAGCCCCATCCTGAACGCGCGCATCGACTGGCTTTGGTTCGTCATCTCGCAAATCGCCTTCGGCCTGGTTTGCGGCTTCGTCGTCAATCTGCAGGTCAAGGTGCGGACGCCGCAGTTTCGAGCCTTGCCGTTTGCCGTTCGAGCCGGTCTCCACAGCGACCAGACCCCCGCCAATCCATCCCTGTTAAAAGACCCGTCCACGTTGGAAGAAAAAGACCAATGAATTACGGACCTCGAATTCGGACAGCACTTTGTGCTCTCATGCTGGCTGCGGCCGGCATTGGGTGTGGACGCATTCCTGGAAAGCCTGGACCGGGACCTGAGGTCGTCCGACCGGACGAGGTACTCGACTTCCCCGCTCTCTACAAGCAGAACTGCGCAGCGTGCCACGGAGAGAACGGCAGGAACGGCGCGGCTATCTCGCTTGCCAATCCGGTCTACATTGCGCTGGCTGGTGAAAATCGTCTGCAAGGCGTGATTGCAAGCGGCGTTCCCGGCAAGCTGATGCCTGCTTTCGCCAGGAGCGCCGGCGGCATGTTGACCGACGGCCAGGTTTCAGCGCTAGCCCAGGGCATTGTGAAGCAATGGGGGAACCCGAACCTTCTTGCGGGCCAGAATCCTCCGCCCTATCTTGCCACCTTACCCGGCAACGCCGAGCATGGACTTCAGGCGTATCAGCTTTTTTGCGCTCGATGCCACGGTGCAAATGGCGAAGGCGGCCCCGCCGATGGAATTTCCAACTCCAGCAAGGGCAAGCTCGGCTCCATCGTCGATCCGTCGTATCTTGCCCTCATCAGCGACCAGAATCTGCGCAGCATCGTCATCGCCGGCCGCCCCGACGAAGCCATGCCCGACTGGCGCAACGACGCCGCGCAACCGATGCCCATGAACCCAATGACAGATCAGCAAATCACCGACATTCTCGCCTGGCTGGCGTCCAAACGCGTCGCCAATCCGGGCCAACCGTATCCAACACATCCTTAGCATCGGAGCGGCAGGATGCGGAGTGAATCAATGTTGACTGAAGCGAAGAAGGCAACGCATGGAGCAGGACGAAATGAACCCGAGTGAGCCCCTTTCACCAGGCGATCGAGCCCCCGCGACAGAGCCCGCGGCAAATCCCGCGAGTGCGGGCCACTCCCGCCGCGTCTTTCTCTTCAAGTTGTCTCTGCTGCTGAATGGAGCGGTCGGCGCCGTCCTGGCTGTGCCCATCGTCGGTTATCTCCTGGGACCTGCGCTCAAGAAGAACGCCAGCGACAATGCGTGGATCAACCTTGGCCCGCTCAACGATTTTCCTGAGGGCGAAACGCGCCTGGTGAACTTCCGCAATCCGGCCACCACCCCCTGGGACGGGCAGACCGGCGACATTCCCTGCTGGGTCCGGCGCATCTCCGGGGAGAGTTTCCAGGTCTTTGCCATCAACTGCGCTCATCTTGGATGCCCGGTCCGCTGGTTTGCGCAATCCAAACTGTTCCTGTGTCCCTGCCATGGCGGCGCTTACTATGAGGACGGCTCTCGCGCCTCAGGGCCGCCCGAACGCGGCCTCTTCGAGTACGCACACAAGATTGTTTCAGGCAGCCTCATNNCCAGCGCCGCGCCAACACCCGCGGACGCCGAAGAATGGAAGACGGCCGATACCTCGAAACCGGGAGCCAACTCATGGCCAGCCTGAAGCAACGCGCCATCGGTGTCTACAACTGGTTCGAGCAGAGGCTCGGCCTCGGCACCCCTGCAATCGAAGCGGCGGAGCACGAGGTCCCGTCCAGCACCTCAAGCTGGTGGTATGTCTTTGGCAGTGCTGCAACGGTGATTCTGGTTCTTCAGGTGGTGACCGGCATTCTGCTCGCGCTGGTCTATGCTCCCACCGCCAGTCACGCGTGGAGCAGTCTCGAGTTCCTCGATCACAACGTCAGGCTGGGCTGGTATCTGCGCGCCATGCACGGCTGGGGATCCGACTTCATGGTCGCCATCGTGCTCATTCACCTTGTGCAGGTCTTTCTCTTTGGCGCATACAAATTCCCCCGCGAACTCACCTGGATCATCGGCGTCTTCCTGTTGCTCCTAACCCTCGGCATGGCTTTTACCGGCCAGGTTCTCCGCTTCGACCAGGATGCTTACTGGGGTCTCGGCATCGGCGCTTCCATCCTGAGCCGCGTTCCCTTTGTCGGCGGTGCGCTGGTGGACCTCATGCTGGGTGGCCCCATCATCGCGGGACCAACGCTCTCACGCTTTTTCACTTTGCATGTCTTCGTCATTCCCGGCATCCTGCTCGCACTGGTTGGCTTGCACGTTTGGATGGTGCTGAGGCTCGGCATCAATGAGTGGCCGATGCCCGGCCGCCTGGTCAGCAAGAAAACCTATGTGCAGGAGTACCACAAACTCACCGAGAAGACCGGCATCCCTTTTGTCCCCGACGCCGCGTGGAAGGANNCCCAGCCTCGAAACTCCTGTGCTCTTCATCGCACCCGTTCTCATTATCGGCGCCATGTTGCTGCTTCCGCTTGTTTCCGGAGAAGGCGAAAAGCATTGGTCGCGCCGACCCGTGGCCGTGTTGATGGTCGCGGTCATCGCTGTCACCCTTGGCGCATTCACGCGCCTGGCAATGTATACGCCGTGGAGCCCGGTCATGAGCGCCTGGACAAGCGATCCAATTCCCACGGCTGACCTGAAGGATCGAACTCCACTCGAACGAGAAGGCGCGCTCGTCCTGCAAAACAAGCAATGCCGCAATTGTCACTCCATCGGCGGCGCCGGAGGCTTGCGCGGGCCGGCTCTCGATTCCGTCGCTTCGCGCATGACCGAAGACCAGATTATTCGCCAGGTCCTGCAGGGCGGCGGAAACATGCCGGCCTACGGCAACGCTCTTAATCCCGCGGAGACCACCGCCCTGGTGCATTTTCTGCTCACACTGCGCGGTGGCAATCTAACTCCTGCCATCGATGCCTCGCGGAAGATGGTTCTGACCAACGAGCAATCTCCANNGCCATCTTCGAAGAGTGGTCGCCACCGGTCTTCCTCACGACCATGGTGATTCTCAGCGCCATTGTCTACATCCGCGGATGGTTTGTCATCCGCAAAACCCGGCCTGCACAGTTCCCCGCGGGCCGGTTGGCGGCATTCCTTTTCGGCCTCGCCATTCTCTGGCTCGCCATCGGCTCGCCGATGGACGGCTTTGCCGATGCGCTCCTCAGCGCCCACATGGTGGAGCATCTGCTCCTCATGTCGTTCGTTCCCCCGCTCCTGCTTCTCGGTGATCCGCAGGTCCCGCTGCTGCGCGGCCTTCCCCGCATAGTCACCGTCCGCCTGCTGGGCCCTCTGTTTCGACTGAAGGCGCTGCGCACATTGGGCCGTTTCCTCACCAGGCCGCTGGTTGCGTGGCTCGCGATGAATTTGATCTTCCTGGGCTGGCACGTACCCTCCGCCTATGACTTTGCACTGGAGCACGAACGCTGGCACGACTTCGAACACATCTGCTTTCTCAGCTCGTCGATCCTCTTCTGGTGGCCGGTCATTCGCCCCTGGCCCACGAGCGCGCGCTACCCAGGCTGGTTCATGCTCCCGTACCTGGTTGGCGCAGACATCGTCAACACCGCACTCTCTGCCTTCCTGGCATTTTGCGACCGCCCGGTCTACAGCTACTACCTGACAAAGCCGAACCCTTTTCATATTGCTCCCATGACTGACCAGGTCGTAGGTGCGGTCATTATGTGGGTTGTCGGCTCGTTGGTCTTCTTGATCCCCGCGGTTTTCATTACAATCAGTCTCTTGCAGCAGGACTCAAAACTTCGCGTATAGGGAACGGACGACGGATTTGGTCCTGATAGAACTGGTTGTGAGTCTGTATCGATGGTTGAAGAGGAGTTCTGAAACTGTGAATCTGTTTCGAGGCTTACGACCGTTCAAGCGCGCAGGCGCTGTGCGAGACATGCTGGCCGGAGTCGTGCTGGCGGCGATGGACATTCCGCAGGTGCTGGGATATAGCAAGATTGCCGGAATGCCCGTGGTAACCGGGCTTTATTCACTCATGCTGCCGCTGGCGGCGTTTGCGGCTTTCGGCTCGTCGCGATATCTGGTGGTGGCGGCGGACTCTGCGACGGCTGCGATCTTTGCGGGAGGAGTGTCTGGCATGGCCACGCCGGCGGGGACGCAGTATGTGGCTCTGGCGGGGATCGTGGCGCTGCTCACCGCGGTGATTTTGCTGTTGGCGCGGCTGCTCCGCCTGGGGTTCATTGCGGATTTTCTTTCCCGGACAGTGCTGGTTGGCTTTCTTGCCGGAGTGGGTTTTCAGGTGGGAATCTCGGTGTTGAGCGAGATGGTGGGAGTGCCGGTAGATTCACGGCGGCCGGTCGTGCAGCTATGGGAAGTGATTCGCGGACTGCCGCAAGCGCATTTGCCGACTGTGGCGTTGTCCGTTTCGGTGCTGGGGTTTGCGCTGGTGTTGCGGCGGTTCGCTCCGAAACTACCGGGCGCGCTGGTCGCCGTGGTAGCGACGATTGCGGCGAGCGCCGTGTTGGATTTTGCGGGTCATGGGATTGCGACGATTGGTCCGGTTTCCGGGGGTTTGCCGCACCTGGGATGGATGGGCCTGCTCAGCCTGCGCGCGATGAGCTGGCAGGAGGCACAGCGACTGATCACGGTGTCGGCCTCGTGCGCCGTGATGATTCTCACCCAGAGTGCGGCGACCTCGCGCATTTATGCGGCCAAGCATAATCAGGAGGTCAATGAGAATATCGATCTTTTCGGGCTTTCGGCTGCGAATGCCGCCGCGGCATTGAGCGGAGGATTTGTGGTGAACGGAAGCCCCACGCAGACGGCGATGATGGAGGATGCCGGCGGGCAAAGTCAGTTAGCGCAGGTCGCAACTGCCGCTGTGGTTGCGTTGGTGTTGCTGTTTCTCACCAGGCCGCTCGAGTATCTTCCCACCTGCGTGCTGGGCGTCCTGGTATTCATGGTTGCGCTTCGACTCATCGATTTGAAGGCTCTGCGAGATATCCGGTCGCAGAGCCCGCAGGAGTTCGGACTGGCAGTGATGACGACAGCGGTGGTGGTGCTGGTGGGGGTGGAGCAGGGCATTGTGCTGGCCATGGTGGTGTCGCTGCTGCGCGTCGTGCAGCATAGCTATCACCCGCACAGCGGCGTGCTGATTGCGGATGGAAGCGGGACCTGGAAGCTGGTGCCGGTTGCGCCGGGCGTGGTGACGAAGCCTGGGCTGGTTCTATACCGGTTTGGAGCGGCGCTCTTTTATGCCAATGCCGGGCGGTTTCTCGAGGAGGTTTCCGCCGTGGTGCAGCCGATGCCTTCCGCGGTCCGCTGGGTGGTGGTGGACGCCGAGGCGATGACGCATGTGGACTACTCGGCTGCTCGCGTAGTGATGGCGCTGAAGACGAACCTCACCGAGGCCGGCGTCGAGCTGGGGTTTGCTCGGCTGCCGTGGGATTTGCGCGCCGAGTTCGATCGCCATCGTCTGACCGAAACGATAGGGCCGGCGCATATCTTCAACCGACTGCATGATGCGATCGCAGCGTTCGAGGCGTCGGCGAACCCGTCCGAGGGGAAACCCAATGAGACGATCTCGGATGATCGGTTGCGGGACTCAGGGGGCTCGGAGGACGAGCAGTAGCGCGATGGGGAGGATCGTGACGGACACGCAGATCCGGCCGATGGAATCTCTCATCCGCTGCGGCGCGTCGATGTGCCATTCCATCGCACCATGCCACGTTTCGAGGTCGTCCATTTCAGTGCGATGCTCCTATTACTGCGCATCCGCGTACTCATACACCGCTCCGGCGATTTCGCCGAGCGCGTTGCCGGCGCGCGTCAGTGCGTCGGCTGAATTGCCCGGAGCGGGAACCAGGTTCAGATACGCCGCAAACGCGAGCGTCTGTCCCTTCGCCGTCACGATGTAGCCGGCAAGTCCCTTACCGGTGATGAAGAGTTCGTGATTCAGCAGGTCGGCGGTACCGTAGGTTCCGGTCTTAGCGAAGACATGGCCCGCGGCCGGCGAGTCCTTTTGGATTGCCGCCAGCGTGCCGTCCTTGCCCATCACCGGCAACGCGGCACGGAATTGAGTTGCAAAGCTCTGCTGCGACAGGAAAGTCAGATAGCGCACCATGAAGTCCGGGGTAAAGAACGCTGCCGCGCCTGCTCCATCCGACTGCACCGCGGAGCCTACGTCCAGGCCGGCGTCCTTCAGCAGGGCGCGCTCGGCGGCAAACCCCGCCGTGACTGGATCGGCCTTCCCTTCGCCCTTCGGATCTGCGCCGTACGTCCCGATCAGGTAAGGCGCGGTCATGGACGCATGCAGGTTCTGGCTCACCTTCAGCGTGACCTTCACCTCTTCGCTCAGCGGCGCGGAAGTGTGAACGGCAACCACGTTCTTCTCCGTATAGAACGACTTCAGCGCGGCGAAGTCGGCAGTTGATGCGGAAGACGGCGCGGCCAGAACAATTCCATGGGCGGCGAGGGCCTCGCTCAGCACCGTCTGCGCGTAGAGGGACGGCGCCGGCGCGTGATACACCGTAAGGCTGTTGGCCGCGCCCAGCGGTACGGTCCCGGTTACGGTCACGTCCTCGGTCCCATCCTGTGCGGGCTTGTCTTCAAACTCCAGTGAGAACGGTCCGCCCTTCGCCACCGTTTTGGTTTTGTTGGTGAAGCGCGCATAGCGTGTCGCGGGTGAAAACGTGAGAGCTGCCGGAGCATCGATTGCGGATCCGCCCGAGGCAAGCACATCGATCACATTGTCGTTGACGCAGATGGGCGAAATCACGATGCCGGTTCCACCTTCATGTTCTCCCTCGGGGAACAAGGAAATGTCTACCAGCACACTCCCGTCGATGCGATGAATCCCATGCGCGGCAACCTGCGAGGCAAGATCGTCAATGGCCGCAAGCGGATTGCCAGGAACCACTGCGGCTCCCGCCATCGGTGCGTAGGAATGATCCTCATCTTTAAAGGCCAGCGTCCCGTCCGGTTGTTGCCTGCCGGAGAGATCGGGATCGCCGCTTGCCACCAGCACAAGATCGCCCTTGAGCGTTCCCTGCGCGTCCACTGTGCCCGCGGCATAGACCTTGGTCTTGAAACGGAAATCGGGGCCAAGCAGTTTCATCGCAGTGCCTTCGGAAAGCAGCTTGGTTGTCGACCCCGGTACAAAGAATTGTTGCTCGTTCAACGCAAAGACGATCTTATGCGTATCGAGTGAGTAGAACTCCATCCCAAAGCGCGAGTGGGCGTATTCAGGCCTCGCCATGATGGCGGCGATCTTGTTTTCGAGTTCAGGATTGACCTGGCTCCGCGTGGATGCGGAGGAGCCGGCGAGCATGGCAATCGCTACGGCCCACAGGCCGAAGTTACGGGGAAGTCGAGCATTCATGGATTCGTCTCACTTTCCTGAAGGATGTGCACTTCGTTCAACACTGGCCTGGATCGCATTCTGCTAAGCAGCACCGACTGGAACAGTTACCCGGTTCGACCATTCTTCGCGCCGGACCGTAAGCTTCTCAATTTCATCGAGCTTGATACGGTAGCCGATGCCCGGCGCCGTCGGCACTTCAATCGTGCCCTGCGCGGTTACATTGACTTCCGGTTCAATGATGTCCTCAACCCAGTAGCGCTGACTGGCCGACACATCGCCTGGAAGCACAAAGCCCGGCAACGTCGACATGGCTATGTTGTGCGCTCGTCCCACACCCGACTCCAACATTCCGCCGCACCAGACGGGGATGCCTTTGCTAAGACACAAGGCTTGAATCCTGCGAGCCGCGCTGTGTCCGCCCACGCGCCCCAGCTTGATGTTGATCACCCTGCATGCGCCGAGAGCGATCGCCGCCTCGGCATCGCGCACCCCGTGAATGCACTCGTCGAGGCAGATTGCCGTTTTCAATTGCGGCTGCAAAAGCGAATGCTGATAGATTTCGTTCCAGGGCAACGGCTGTTCAATATAGCTGAGGCCGAAATCGTCAAGCTCCTTGAGAAGATCCGCATCTTCAAGACGGTAGGCTGAATTTGCATCCACCGTCAGGTCGATATCGGGAAAGCTCTTGCGCACGGCAGCAACTACAGCCACATCCTTGCCCGGCTTGATCTTCAACTTCACACGCTGATAGCCATCGGCCAGCTCTTTCCCAACCGTGTCGAGCAGCTTGCCCGTATCGGATTGGATCCCGAGCGAAACTCCGGATGCGATCACGTCGCGCGTTCCGCCGAGAACATGACTCAGGCTCATATTCTTCGAGCATGCGAATGCATCCCAGGCGGCGCACTCGATCGCGGCCTTTGCCATCTCTTGTCCGCGCACATTCTCCATCAACTCAGAAATCTCCTCGGGCGATGCCACATCTACATCCAGAACCAATCCCGAGAGAAACTCGCGGCTCATGATCCATGCGGTGTGAATGGTTTCCGCGTTATAGTACGGACCCTCCATCGCAGTCACTTCGGACCAGCCGGTGCCGACATCCGTGTGAACTTCGAGCAGCACCACTCTGCGATCTTGCGTGACGCCAAAGCTTGTCTCGAATGGCGCCTTCAGGCGCATCTTCAATTCTCGTGCGGTGATGGATTCAATTCTCATAGTTTCTCCGAAATCCCACTTTTGAGTTTCTCCAGGATGTAGCTTGCTGCCTTTTCATGTCCTTCAAAGCCCGTTATCACGTAGCCATCGCGCAACAAGCGAATCAACTCACTGCGCAGCCGCGCCTGGCCCGCCAATCGCGCCCCTATCGGCACATCGCTCGACGCCGGAGGAATCTCGATTGCGACCGCATCCGCAGACCGTTCGCGCTGCTTTCCGTTCAACGCAAGCTCTACCTGCGGGCTGTTCAGATTCCACTCGATGACCAAACGATCGGTCGGCATGCCGCCGTGCAGCGGGCTGCTCGTCATGCCATATAGATTGGGAATGTACTGTACGCCCACGCCACCCAGGCGCACAAAGTTGAAGTACGCATTTCTAACCTGAAGCGGATCGAAGGTCCAGACAATCTGATCGATGCCGCGGCTCAATGCGTCTTCCCGCTGCGCAAATTTGATCAGCCGTCCCAGGCCGCGATTCTGATACTCTGGAGCCACGCCGACCATGTGCGAATGGAAATGCGCATGCCCTCCATCCGCCGCACCGAACGAAAGCGCGAAGCCAACCATCCGCTCTCCGTCGAATGCGCCCAAAGCCTGGCCACCGAAGTTTCGCGCGACAGAGAAAATCGATGCCGGCGCCACATCGATATCGTTGTATCCCCACGCCTCGCGCTGCACCTGCTCGGCCCGCTGAAAGTCATCGAGGCCGTCCATAGGACGGATGAGAATCTCCTGTGCGGGACGGGAATCCAGTGGCGGCGGCATCTCTTCATCCCCTCCTCAACGACATTTGCAACCTATGTTTCTTTTTGCTTTTGACGCATTCTCAGCTATAAATAGAACACATCGCAGCGCTCAGTCAAGCATCGAAACCAATTCGCACCTTCCCCGCAGCAGTGCAATGCAACATTTGATAGAATCCTCAAAATCGAGGCGGAGCCCATGACGCGAAACCCTCCATTCCCCGGTCCAGCCAAGAGTTCGACGCAACCTTCGCTCGTGCGCGTGCTCGGTGTCCGCGATGGAATTGCCATCGTTGTCGGCACGGTCATCGGATCCGGAATCTTCCTTGTACCGGGCCCCATTGCCCAAAAGTTGCCCACGCTCGCGCTGGTATTGCTGGTGTGGATTACCGGCGGAGTCCTGAGCCTGTTCGGCAGCCTCTCCATCGGAGAACTGGCAGCGAATTATCCAGGGGCGGGCGGTCTCTACATTTACTTGCGGCACATTTATGGAAAGCCTTTGGCATTCCTTTACGGATGGGCGCTCTTGAGCCTCATCCAGTCTGGCAGCATCGCCACGCTGGCTTCCGGATTCGCGCTCTACACCTCGAAGATCGTGACGCTCACCCCCTTTGAATTCAAGGCTCTGCCGATCGTGGCCATCCTCTTCTTCTCCATTGTGAACCTCGTCGGCATACGCATGGCGCGAGCAGTGCAGAACATCGGCGCCATCAGCAAGCTCATTGGAATCGCTCTCGTCTTTGGCCTGCTGATCGCACGCGGCCACACCAGCCTGCTTCGCATCGCCATGCCCGCGCATCCTTCGCCTTCCCTGCTCGTCGACTTCGGCGTCGCGCTGATCGCCGTCCTCTGGGCGTACGAGGGCTGGCACGTTGTCTCATTCACTGCAGGTGAATTCAAGTCACCGGCCCACGATTTGCCACGCAGTCTCTTTTGGGGCACGCTCATTGTCACCGTCATCTACCTTTTTCTCAACGTCGCCTACTATGCCGTTCTCACACCGCTCGAAGTGAGCGGAAGCGCCAGCGCCGCAAGCAGCTCGATTGAAGCGGCCTGGGGCCAGGGAGCGATGCTGCTCGTCTCCGTCGTCATCCTCACCTCGATCCTCGGCGCCTTGAACGGAATGATCCTCACTGCGCCCCGCGTTTACTATGCCATGGCGAAAGACGGCATCTTCCTCCAGAAGTTCGGCGAGATCAGCAAAAGATTTCGCGTGCCGGTCTTCGCGATTGCTGTTCAAGCCGTCTGGTCCTCCGCGCTCACGCTCATGGGCACTTTTCAACAGCTCTTCACTTACGTGATCTTCACCGCTTGGATCTTCTATGGCCTTACTGTTGCGGGCGTCATTCTTCTTCGCCGCCGCAGCATTGCGCCTCTTGCAGGCTTCCGCACACCGGGTTATCCGTGGGTGCCGATCGCCTTTGTGCTCGCAGCCGCGGGCATCACACTCAGCACTATCCTCTCCGACCCGCTCCACGCAGCCTATGGCATCGCCCTGGTCCTGATCGGAGTTCCTCTTTATCTCCTTTTTCAAAGAAACCGTGAGAAGTCCACAGCCGAGCCAAACTCAGAGCAATAACATTCAGCAGGACAGCTTACTTCTGTTCGGTGGCTCGATCCAGGTCTTCAAAAGTTGCATTTCCGATTCGATAGTGCGGGTAGTCGTAATAGTCGAAGTGCCACCACTCGAATCCATACACAGCGAATCCCTCGCGCTCCATCGCTTTGCGCAGCAGGTTGCGGTGCCATCGCTCGATCGATGTTCCACCCGGATAGAACGGATAAGAGCGCTCCGACATCTCGTCATAGCCGCCGGTCATTCGGATCGGCTTGCCCGTCTCCAGGTCGTAAAGCGTCAGATCCACGGCGCAGCCTCGATTGTGGCGCGACCCCTGGCTCGGATCTGCAACGAATATTTTCTTGTCGTCCGGCGTCCCATCCCAGAACATTTTGGTCACGTACCACGGGCGATACGAATCGTGGATCAGCAATCCATATCCAAGCGTATGCAGCCACTGCGATGCACGCACCACAGCCTCAGCCGCGGGCCGCTGCATGTAGGCGCGCGCCTGCAGATACAGTGGCGCCGCGAGAAAGTTCCGCGCCGTTGCGTATCGAATATCGAGCTTGATGGAAGGATCGAGCTTGGTCAGTTCCACCAGATCGGTGGCATGAAAGTCACCGTGCTCCGCCGGAGGCTTGCTCAACAGCGCCTCGCGCCGTAATTCTTCAACCGGCTTCAGCGGCTTGATCTGAAACACTGTATCGTCCGCCGGAATCGTCAATCGCGGGAACAGCACGCCCCCGACTTTAACGCCGGTGACTTTACCGTCCGCAGCCCGCTGAAAGACAGCCGACTCGTCTTGATAAAGTCCGCTCGCTGAAAACTTGAACGTATCGCGGGAGACCTGAGTCAGCGGCGCATCATCGAACCACTCAATTAACACGCTGAGCTTGCCGTGATTCTCAAAGACAAAGAGCTTGTCGAAA
Source organism: Acidobacteriaceae bacterium (assembly GCA_003166055.1). Next base: position 37,814 of record PMWR01000446.1, on the reverse strand, counting down.
TCCCATCCGTATTCTCCGATCAGGTCTGCCAGTTCCTTCGACGCATCCGCGGGCATTGCCACCGGCACACGATGCAGCAGCTTGCCGTCGATCGTTAGCGTGTCACTCGCACCTCCATCGCCGCCAAAAAGGATGGGATCTTCACTGAAGTCGACGCGGCCGTCCCTGATCCAGTGAGAGCCTTCCGCCTTCAACTCCGCCAGCTCGCCGCCATCGGGATGAGTCAGAAACAAATGACCGCTGCGTTCTTCGAGATCAACTGCCTCGCCGCTGCCGCTGTAATGTCCTGCGGCCTTGCGAGCAACCTCCACCGGGATCGCGGTTGTGACCGGCAATTCCGGCATCGGCTTGTGTTCACGGACGCTCAGCATCAGGCTGAGCGCATCGTCGCCGATATGATTCATCACCGCATTTGTTGCGTCTGCCGTTGAAATCACAACAACGCCCAGTTTGCGATCGGGCAGTGCAGCGACCTGGGTTGCAAACCCGTAAATAGCGCCTCCGTGGCCGATCTTTCGTTCGCCCTCAAACGTGCCCAGCATGAAGCCGAGACCGAACCTGGTGGACGATGCACTCTTGAACTGCGGCGTCCACATCTCGTCGAGCGCCTTCGACGCGATCACGTGTGTCTGACCCGATTGCCCCGCGGCAAACAGCACACTCAAGAAACGCCCCAGGTCGCCAACGGTTGAATACATGCAACCGGCCGGTCCTTCGCCAAGCTGAAACGTCAGCGCGGCAAATGTAAGCCCGTCGTAACTCCACATCTGCGCCTCGGCCAGGTGACTCATCAGCGCCGGCTCGGGCTTGAAGGAGCTGTGCTTCATCCCCATCGGCAATAGGACCGCGTTGTGCAGATAGTCCGCGTAGGGTTGGCCGGAGACCGTCTGCAACACATAACCCACCGTGGCGACCGCCGCATTCGAATACTTTGTTCGCGCGCCCGGCGCATACACCAGCGTGGTCTGGTTCAGGCTGTCGACCGTTGCCGCGAGGCTCGGCTCCGCGGTGTCAAAGTAATGCCCGACAGGAGGCTCGCGCACCAGGCCGGAACGATGAGACATCAGCTCGCGCAGTGTAATTTCACCGCCAAAAGGATTGGCCGGATGAAAGTTTGGCAGATAAGTCGTAATCGGCGCATCCAGGTTCAGCTTCCCTGCTTCGACGAGCTGCATCACTCCAATATCGGTGAACAGTTTTGACACCGAACCAACACGAAACACAGTGTCCGCCGTGGCAGGCACCTTGTGCGCGGCGTCCTGATAACCGAAGCCTTCTGCCCAGATCACTCGTTGATCGTCGACGAGCGCAATTGCAACGGCAGGTAATTGCTTGTCGGCCATCTCCTGCGCAATTCGCTCGCGGAGAACAGCAATCACCGGCTGCCATTGCGCGTCAGTCTGCGCATTAACTTGAGAATGAGCGCTGCCAATTGCCGCGCAACAAAGCATCCATGCCGCAAACATGGCATGAGACAAGCGAACGGCGCGCCGTTTCCTATGCTGAAGCAGAAGAATCATCTGCTCTCCAATTCTCACAAGGCCTTATTGCAACGCTTGCGGAAGATTCAATCCGTGCCCCTGCCCGTAAATGATGTCGCCGGGTTTGGCGCCAGTGTGCACGGCATTGTCTATCACCACTACTCCATTTACTAACACGTACGGAATGCCTTCTGGATAAGACACCGGATGCTCATAGGTCGACGTGTCCTGAATCTTGTCGTAGTCGAAAATCGTGACATCGGCACGGGCGCCTTCGCGAATTACCCCGCGGTCAGAGAAGCGCAGCCGAGTCGCAGGCCACGACGTCATCTTGCGAATCGCGTCTTCCAGCGTAAGTGTGTGTGTCTCCCGAACGTAGCGCGCAATTACGCGCGGAAAATTCCCATAGGCGCGTGGATGATTCAAATCGGCAGGCTGGCCGGCAACCTCGCTCGCTCCCGAGTCGCTGCCGATCGCCGTCCAATTGAACTTGAGCGCCGTCTCCACATCTGCCTCGCTCATCATGTGGTAAACAGCGAGCACGCGCGATTGGCCCTGCTCCACCAGATCGAACGCCGCATCCGCTGGAGGCTTGCCCATCTCCTTCGCAATCTCGGTCATCGACTTGCCTTCATACTTTCGATTCTCAGGATTCGCCGCATCCACCAGCACAATCCCGTCCCATCCGCCGGCCGCTTCAATGATGTTCCACCATCCCGGCGAGCCGGTTTGCTGATCGTGTTTGAGGCGCTCGCGAATCGCCGGGTCAGCAAGGCGCTTCTTCAACGCTCCGTCGCCGCCATCGAAGGCCCACGAAGGAATCGTCGCCTCCAGGCCTGTTCCGCCCGCAGTGTACATGTAAAGGTCGCCGGCGATTTCGTCTCCGCGCGCGCGAGCGGCTGCCACATGCTCGCCGATCAGCGCCATCGACTTGCTCCAGTCGGGCTGGTATGCAACCTTCAAATGGAATATCTCCGCCGGCAAATGCCCCTGCTCCGATATCTGGATTAACTCATCGACCGCCTGCACAACCTCCTTGCCCTCGCCGCGCATGTGGCTTGCATACAGGCCGCCATAGGCTCCGGCCACCTTCGCCATCGCGATCAGTTCGTCGGTCTTCGCGTAACTCGATGGAGGATAGATGAGCGCGGTGGTCATGCCCATCGCGCCCTGCTGCATGGCCGTCGCCATCAGACCCTTCATCTTCGCCAGTTCTTCCGGCGTCGGCGGCCGATCCACTTCGCCAATCACAGCGACCCTCGCCTGCGCTTCGCTGTAGTAGCACCCGAAGTTCATGCTGATGCCCTGCTGCTTCAGCTTCGCAAAATACTCCTCGATGTGATCCGCATCGACCGGTGTGCCGCCTTCACCGGCAATCGCCGTGGTCACGCCTTCTCGAAGCTTGTTGTCGGCCAGCCCATTTTTCAGCAACACATCGGCCGACTGATCCATCACATCGATCCATCCCGGCGACACATAAAGGCCGGTGGCGTCAATTTCACGACGTCCTGTTCCCTCCACCTTGCCAATCTTGACGAAGCGTCCATTCAAAATGGCCACATCGGCCGCAATCCATGGGTTGCCGGCTCCGTCCAGCACTTTCCCGTGACGAATCACAACATCGTAAACAGGGAGTGCCGCAACCTGAGCCTGCGCCGAGGCCAATGTGACAACGCTGACAGTTGCCGTAAGCAGCATCCGAGAAACATATCTCATAACTTCTCCAGTCCGTTCGTTCTCTAACGCAATCACCTGCGCCACGGCGCTCACATCAACATGGCAGCAAGCAGAGCCGTACGCGGCGCCAGATGTTTGCGCCGCAGATGCTCATGCGGAGCATGTGCGCCCGCGCCAACCGCGCCCATGCCGTCGAGCGTTGGAATTCCGAGCGCCGAGGTAAAGTTTCCATCTGAAGCGCCGCCGGTCGCCGCCTCTTCAAGCGCAATGCCGATGGTTGCAGCCAATTGCTGTGCGCGCAGAAACAGCGCGACCGTTCCCTTGGATCGCTCCATNNCATGCGGTCCACTTTCGCTGTATCCTGCTTGCGCGCAACCCGCACATCGATCTCAACCCAGGCCTCCGCAGGGATGACATTGGAGCAGGTGCCGCCGCCGATCACTCCCGGATTGACCGTGATTCCACTGCCCAAATCGGTGAACGATTGCAGCACATCAATTTGCCGCGCGAGTTCAATCACCGCACTGTGACCCTGCTCAAAGTCCACGCCACTATGCGCCGCGACCCCCTTCACCGACAGCCGATAGAGTCCCACGGCTTTGCGCGCGGTCTTGTAGGCGCCCGCGTCTCCCTGCGCCGGCTCCATCACGTACACGGCACCGCAGCGGCGCGCCACGGTCTCGGTCAACATGCGAGAGGCCGGGCTGCCCACTTCTTCATCTCCATGAATCAGCATCGTCACTGGCCGGCGCAGCAGCTTCATCTGTTGCACCACCTCAACCGCGGTCAGCGCCATCACCACACCTGCCTTCATATCCAGAACGCCGGGCCCGGAGATGCGGTCNNAGCGTGCGCAGACGGTCGATCAGCTTCGCTTCGTGCCGGCAAGCCTCTTTCACAACACTCGCAACATCCAGGTCTGGAACCGACGGCAAAGTCATTTTCACCGGGAATCCAGATGGCGTTGAAAGAACGCAGCGGTTGCCGAGTAGGAGCGCACGAAATCCTTCCAAAGAAGAAAGTCGTGAATCTCGTCGGGGTATACGATCTCTTCGAACGGCACGTTTTGCGCGCGAAGCTTTTCGACCAGGCTCACCATCTGGCTGAACGGCACATTGCGATCGTCGTCGCCCTGGATGAGCAGCACCGGCGACTTCCATGTGGCGATGGAGGCATTCGGTGAAGAGGAAAACGCCAGTTTCTCAGCGTCCTTCAAATCCGGCGCTGAGCCTGCGCCCTGCTCCCACGAAGGCAGGAAGTCCGACCAGTCGTGCACTCCATGAAAGTCCACACCGGCTGCAAAGATATCCGAGTTGCGCGCAAGGCCCAGCGCTGTAAGCAAGCCTCCATATGAGCCGCCCCAAAGGCCAATCCGTTTTGGATCGACATTCGAAAGCCCTTGCAAATAGAGCGCCCCCGCAAGCACGTCGTTGTATTCCGCCGAGCCCCGCCAGCCCCCATTCGGCGGTTCGCGGAAGTCATGTCCGTACATGATCCCCAACCGATAATTCACCGAGAGCACGGTGAACCCGAGGCTCGCAAGGTATTGGTTTGCGGCGTAAGCATTGCTGTAGTAGTCCATGTAATGGAAGCCGAGCAGCATCTGCCGCGATGGCCCTCCATGAGTGAAAACCAGCGCTGGCCCTGGCTTCGTCTGTCCTTTCGGCACAAAGAGCTGGCCGTGAATCGTAAAACCGTCAGAGGTCTTGAAGATCACTTGCTGCGGCACAACCAACTGAGCAGATGGGAAGTCTTTTGGCAGCGCGTCCTTGGTAATCAGTTGTCGCGAGCCGCCGGAAAGTTGATACACAAGTCCAGGCGTGATCGCGGTCGAGCCGAGGCTGAAAACTGCTTTGCCGTCTCCAGTTTCAATAGGAGCCCACTCGATGGTTTCGCCCTTCGCCAGCGCCTCGGGAGCAGAGTCTCCGCTCACAGGCACCTTCCAGATATGGCGGCGATCAACATCGTCTTCGTTGGAAGACAGCAGAACGGAATGACCATCCGCGGTCAGCACCGCTTCCTCAACGTCGTAGTCTCCCGGCGTCAGCAGCTTTGCCGTGCCTCCCGAAGACTCAATTGAGTACAGATGATTGCGTCCATCCGCCTCGGAACTGAACACAACCGTGCCATTGGCCGCAAACAGTATCTGTTCCGGTGCAAATGGCGGCAGCGAATCGCGCAGGCTCTCGCCGCTTTTCCAGATTTCGCTCGCCTCATACGTGTGCGCGTCCGCCACCCAAAGGCTCCACGGCATCGGGTGCAGCGGAATGATCGTCTGTTTCTCTTCAGCGCCGCCGACACGCAAAAACGCAATCTGGTTTCCGTTCGGCGACCAGCGCGGCGCAAGATTCCGGTCCGTCGAAGGAGCAAGGTAGTGTACTGTCTGCAAAACACCGTCCTTTACATCGAGCACCGTCGTGAAGCTATGGTCACGGCGCCCGACGATAACAGCCAGATGCGTGCCGTCTGGCGACCATTGCGGTGACGACACGCTGCCGCGAATATCCGTCAACTGCTTCGCTGCACCGGTCGTACTCGCGGTTGAGGCGATCCATAACTCATGCTTCGCTTCCCACACCGCCCACTTTCCGTCCGGCGATATCTCGATATCCTCGCACCCTTCCTGCTCGCAACCCATATCTCCGAGCAGGCGCGGCTCACCGCCAGTTACTGCGGCAATCCACACCTGCTGCTTGGGCTGCTTTGCATCGCCCAGAGGACTCGCGCTACGCTGCTCTCCGTTGACTTCAGTTCCGCGCGCATACACTACGCTTGCGCCGTCGGGTGTAAGCCGGAGCGACGCAATGGGCTGACCGGTGTCTCCGGTATAGTGCGTTACCTGTTGAGAAACAAACTGCGGGCCACTTGCGATCCAGACATTTTGCGCGCCGCGCTGCGCGAAGACCCACGCGATCCGCGAGCCCTGATGAGCCGATGTGAGCTGCGTCGGAAAGGGCGCGCCAAGTACCTGCTCGATGGTGAAAGATTGCGCTTCTGCCGGTTGAATCGCAGCTGCGATGCAAGTAGCCGCGGCTGCCATGGCAAGCAGGTGTAGTGCACGGTTCAATCTCTGCATTGGGGAAATCCTCTTGGCGCCGAAGCGCTTAGTAAAGCATGCTGAAGTGAAGCAAATGCCAGTGCCACAGGAACCACGAGAACGACACCGCACTCAGCGCGATAGCTATATTGCCCACATGCGAAAGCCACCACTCGCCCGGCGCCTTCCACGTCTTCACCACGGCAAACAGAATCAGCAATGTTCCCAGGGTGCCAATCCATCCAACGATCTGCACCGCTCGCAAAGTCGAATCGAAGCTCGAGTCGAAGAGCGGGTTTCCGCCGGACGCCGCCAGGATAGCGAGCCAGCAAATCGCGTAAAGCAGATCGACCGCTGCGATGAGCCGGATAGCGACGCGCAACCGCCGTTCCCGCGGCTCGAACTGGAGTGGATGGTCGTAGTGCTTGCGAATCCATGCCGACACAGGCCATAAGATCACCGTAAGCAACGACACGACTGAAAACAGGACGATGACGAGTATGTTGAAGATCTTGTTGTCGAGAATTCCGATTTTCGTCCACACCATGAACGGATAATCCATCGCCAGCACGTATCGTCCATCGGCATCTTTGGTAAACCCAACAAGGTCCTGGCCGTTCTTCTCGCGGTAAAGCAGCGGCCCGATCTCTTCCCACGTCTTCGGCACCTGGTCGATGCTCTTGAACTGCGGAATGACGATCGTGCCATCCTTCCCTGGCGTTACTTTCAGGTTTTCGAGGAAGCTGATGAAGCTGAGAACATTCGTCACCGGTCTGCGGCTTGTAATGTACTCACCCGCTACGAGCTTGGCATCGGCCTCCGAATTCGGCTGCTTCACTCCCGCCGGAATCGAATAGGGGTAATAGCGATCGAGAAATGCGTTGAAGAGATTGGAACGCTGCTCGGTCTCCCCGCGGCCGCCGCTGTTGTAGGAAACGAAGAAGCCGAGGTTTTGATCCGGCATCAGNNAATTGCGCCGAGTGCATCAGTGCAACCGTCTCGGGCTTCAGGATGTGCGCGCCGTTGTACTCGCCATTCTGAAGATGCGCGAGCATGAAGTGCGAGATATCTTCGGCGGATGTTGCCAAACTGCCGGCCGGCTCCGCGGCGATGATCTCGTAGGGCTTCGCCTCACCGCTTCCAAGCGCGTAGCCGCTCGACATCAGCGGCTGCAACTGCGCCGGCAACGGTTGGCGAAAACTCGTATGCGTCATGCCCAGAGGCAAAAAAATGTTCTTCTCGACGTAGTCGTCAAAGGGCATTCCCGACACACGCTCAACAATGTACCCGGCAAGCGTCGCGCCATAATTCGAATACGCCGGCGTTGTTCCCGGCGGATAGACGCGCTGCGGCATGTGCGTCTTGAGAAATTCGCCGATTGAGACCGGCTTCGATCCCTTGGTCACAATCAGATCCTTGATGGCTTCTTCAAACCCAGGCGTATGGGTCATCAGATTGCGCATGGTGATCGGCTTGGGATACGTGGCGGGAATCTTGAAATCCAGATAGTCGTTGATGTCGCGGTCGAGGTCGATTTTGCCCTGTTCGACTTGCTGCATTACGGCGGTCCAGGTGAAGAGCTTGGAAATCGATCCGGGACGGAACAGGGTTTGCGGCGTAACCGGCGTCCTCTTCTCGACATTGGCAAACCCATATCCCTTTTCAACCAGGACCTTGCCATCCTTGACGACGATGACCGTGGCGCCGGCGATGTTCTCCCGCTTCAACTGCATCGGGATCAGGCCATCGAGATACGCGGACAGGTCATCGGCAGTCATCGCGGGCGCACTCGGCGACGCAGGCACCGCCGCAGCCACCGGCTTTGATACAACAGGCTCCTGCTGCGGATGCCCCGCCTCTCCGTAAGCATTACCGCTCATCACAACCACAGCCAGAATCGCAGCGGCACACGCGCCCTTCAAAGTGTCCTGGAGCTTCATTGGAGTCACCCTCATCTCTTATTCCGTCACGGTAGTTCCGTTCTGCGGCGAGACCGCGCCCGAACGGACTTGCTCAATAAACCTGGTTACTTCACGATTCAACATGTCCGAGCGATCCACCTGCACATAGTGCGTGCTGCCTTTCGCGATGATGCGCCGGCTGTTCGTCGACAGCTTCTTCAAGCTCTCCTGCATCCCGTTCCAGATCGAAGAAAGTTGCTTGCCGCCATCTCCGAGTCGGGAATCATGCATCGTTGGATCCTGCGAGAAAATGAGAATCGGCAGGTTTCCGAATGGTCCCGAGTGGACCGTCTCATCGCCTGAGGCAGGCACCCCCTTCATCTCCCGCTCGACTGAAGTAATTTGCGACGGTGCGCAGGTGTCAGCCTTGATCCACGCCGCATACGATTCCATTCCAGGCGTGATCTTGGTGCACTGACCCAACGCCCGCAACACGCCGGTGGCCGTTGCGGCCTTCGCGAGAGGAAACAGGATCTTCACGAATTGCTCCTGCTTTTTCTCGATCGACGCGGGAAAATACTTATCCTGTTGCGGCGTTGAGCCATCGATGAAGACAATGCCCGCAACGCCCTGCGGATAATGCGCCGCATAATTCCGCATATGAATCCCGGCAATGGAATGGCCCATCAATAGGACGGGTTCCGTGATGCCCGCCTGCTCAAGCAGACCGTGCAGCTCATGAGAAATTGCATTCGAATCACGCACGCCCGGCCTTGATTCGCTCCATCCAAAGCCGGCGCGATCGTAGGCGCAGACGCGCGTGATCTTCGACAGCTCCGGCTGGTTCTTGGCCCAGATCGTTGAGTCATTACCCAGTCCCGCTTCCAACACCACCACGGGCGAACCGGAGCCCGTGCAAAGCATCTGCATGGTCCGACCATCCACCTGGTAAAGCTTGCCCGGCACGCCGGCCAGCGCCCGGTAATGATGCAGCGCCGCCGCGTTCCAAATCGCTCCCGCGCCGAGCAGCACAACCACGGCCACGAGAAGGAAAAGCAGCACCCGCTTCGTCACTCTGACGATGCGGGCGCCAACGGATCTACTCGGTTCAGCCATGAATTACTTCCACCTCTCCGGATCTCCTGAAGCATCCAGCTTAGCGCATCAGAATTCAATGCGCAGCGCGACTTCGCCCTGGCGCCCCGGGAGTCTCTGCGAGATGGTCCCGAACAGCGGGCCTTGGGACTGCTGAATCTGGATCGCGGCAGGATTGCCATTGTTGAAGAGGTCGAAGTACTCAAATATCGGCTGAATCTTCACTCTCTCATGGACCGTGAAGAGGCGCGAAATCCGAATATCCTGGTTGACATACACCGGAGAAACAAACTGATTGCGGCCCGTCTTCAGATCTCGTATTCCATAGTTCCCGTTCCCATCCTGATCAACGGGCACGGCCGCCGAAGCAGTGTAGTGGAATCCGCTCTGCGCGCGAAACGTTCCGCTGAATTGGAATTTAAACGGAATCTGCACCATGCCGTGTAACTGCAGCGTGTGGTGCAGCGCGAAGTCCGATGCTCCCTCATCCAGCTTTGGGCCGTTCCAGAAAATCCCTGCTTTGGGAATATAGTTGCCGGTGATGCCATCGTAGTATCCGGCATCGGCGTTTGTCTGGCCGGTGGCCGGATCCGGTAACAGATCGGTCTCGCCGACGTAGCTGTCGGTTGGATAGCAGACGCCGGTTGGGCCTTGATCCAGGTCGGAGCACAACGCGTCGTCGTCTTCCGACGTCAGTGCATAGCTGCCGCCGGCGGTGAAGTGATTGCTATACCGTTTCTCGAAGGCGATAATCGCGGCGTTGAACTTGCCTGAGTACCATGGGCCATAACCGTTGACATACGGTCCAACGAAGTTGTTAAGCAGACGCGCGTCAAAAGGCAAATTCGTCTGCCGAACTCCCAGCAGGTTCTCGATCCCTTTGTGATAGAGATCGAGCGAGATGACAAAGTTCCTGCTCACTTCTCTTTGCACCCCCAGCGTAAATGCGCGGGAGAACGGAGTCGCAAATCCTGGAGCAAGCGTCACCGGAAAGGTTCCTGCCGGATCGACAAGATACGATATCGCTCCGTACGGCCCCCAGAAGAGATAACCGGGCTGTTGCCCAATTGCGGCCGCGGCGTCATTCAGGTAGGTCGTCGGATCGAGTCCGGAAAGCGACTGCACGTTGCTCGACGTCACAATGCTGTTGGCAGGTATCGGAGCATGCCCGCCAGCAACCACGTTGTTCAGATGGTCGACGCCATAGATTGGGCCCGCGAAATAGGGACATGTAGCGCCGGACGCGGCAAGCTGCGCATCCGTTTCCGTTTCCGAGAGGCACAGCCCGAACAGCGCCGGCGCAATGGTCGGAACGCCGTAAAACAGCCGCGGATACGAGAGCGGCTGAATCGACTGCAGGTTGGCGCCGCCAAATGCCGGGATGTCGCGCGCCAGTCCAAGGCGGAAATGATCGTAAAAGACACCAAAGCTACCGCGCACCATCGTCTTCGGATTCACAGACCACGAAAAGCCCGCGCGTGGCGAGAAGTTGGTTTTGATCTTGAAGGCGGAGTCGTAATCCCAGCGCAGTCCTGCGCTAACGGTCAAGTTGCTGAAGAGCTTGAAATCGTCCTGGAAATATGCGCCGCTGTAGTTGTTCCTGAGCCCGATGTCGTTGTCCGCTGGAGTCGCGCCGCCAGTTGTCTGCAGCAGGAAGAACCCGGAGTCGATCGGTCCATAGGTCGCATAGTCGGCGAGCGTGGCAAACAGCTGGTTTTCCTGCACATTCTGCTCAACGCCATCGACCTGCGTGCGCAGATAGTCGTAGCCCATCTTGAAGGTGTGCTTCTTCCAGGTCTTGGTAAAGCTGACGCCCGTATCGCCGTATTTCTGTTTCAGATATCCTTCGGTCGTCAGCGAGCCAAATTCCACCTGGCCGAGATCTCCAAAAATGCCGCCAGTGTTATATCCGCTGAAGATATTGAACAGCGTATACGGACCTGCTTGCGGATGCGCGGGGCCCACCGATGAAGGCTCACTGCGGAACTGAGCATAGAGACTCATGATCCATGGGTTATCCTTATCGGCCAGCAGCACAGTATCCGTACCGCCAATCATCAACGCGGTGTTCCCATAGTCCTGGCGTGTCGAAGGCAGCGATGTCGACTGTGACAGCGGCAGATAATTGCCATTGTGCGCATTCGTATAGTTGGCTTCTTCCGTGAATGTATTTCTTCCAACCAGCTCCGTGAATTTCCCAAAGGCGCGTGCCTCGCGATCCCGCGACGGGCCGCCATATGCCTGTTCGCTGTTGATCAAAACCTGAGGTGTACCCGGGGGAATCGTAAAGTTCAATGCCTCATTCTGATGGATGTTCTCGGCTGAAGCGAACCAGAAAATCTTGTCCTTCTTAAGCGCGCCACCTGCCGCGGCATCGTAATCCCACCGCAGCAGGTACGGCGCCGAACCGGGAATGTCGGAGGTGTCGAGCACGTTATCCCGCAAAAACACCGAGGCCAACCCGTGAACAGTGTTGCTCCCGCTCCTCGAAATCACGTTTACGATACCGCCGGAAGCATGGCCAAACTCAGCCTTGTAGCCACTGGTCAAAACCTCAAACTCCGAGATCGTATCCATGTTGAACTGCGCGGATGCTCCGCCCGTCAACTGGTTCGAGTTGTTCAACCCGTCGATAAGGTAGCCCGTATTATTGCCGCGCTCGCCCAGAATCGAAATCGTGTCATCCTCGCCGGGATCGCCCTGCTTGTTTTCTGTCACGCCCGGAACCATCTGCAGCAGATCGATATAATCGCGCCCATTCAGCGGGATGTCATGCACCTGTTCAGGGGAAATCGTGAGCCCTTCTGCAGGAGTTGTCGTATCGATCAGGGGGGCGTCGGTCGTGACTTCGATTTGCTCGGCGTTTCCGCCAACCTTCATGGCGATGTCCACCGTTGCAGTGCGGTCCAACGTCAAGGTCAGGTCGGGAATGATCTGCTTCGCAAATCCCTTTCCGCTCACCGTAATCTTGTAGGTACCCGCGGGAAGCGCGGCCACGCGATAGACGCCATGCGCGTCGGTCACCGTGGTTCGAATCGTGCCAGTCTCTTTTGACTCCACTTCAACCTGCGCGTCCACGATTGCGAACTTATGCTGATCCGTCACAGTTCCAGTGACCGTCGCGGTAGTCTGCGCGCACAAAGGAGTGATGAGCAGAGCCGCCAGCAGTGCCCCAGCGATCGATCCAGTGAATTGAAAGTTGTTTCTCCAGAAATGACAAGTCGTCATGTTGATCATCTGACCCCCTCCATATTCGTCTGTCTTTGGGCACGTCCGCTGAACACCCGATCAAAGACGCAGGCCGACTGCGCTCTCAAAATGAGGCATGAAACTCTAAAGAAACATATATTGCGAAATACGTCTGGCGATAGTGTCGGGTCATATTGGCTCAATGTCAACAGTTTTTTCATGATCTTTACATTTTTCTTCGGGAGTTACGCCGTGCTCCTGTACATGCAGGCAATTATTTGCAACAAACGTTGTCGTTCCGGTTCTGAAGTTGCAACGTCCTTGGTGCAAGATAGCGTGCTCTTCCCGGTACAATTTGAGTTGAACCCCCGGTCCCTCGGCCATGTGCCGATTTGACAGAATTTCTTCCGTGAGCAATGCTGCGGAGAACATGAAAAGCGCCCAGAGCAAGTCACCACTAATCGACGACCCCACGAGTTGGATCCAGCGCCTGAGCCCCCGGCGCCAGGANNCTCAGTACCGATCCGGCGACCATGGTCCGGATCATTCAGAAGATGGGATTCGAGAGCTACCGCGCGTTTCAGAACTACCTGCACGACCTTTCCATAGCGAATGCCACCTCGCTCGATGGCATGCAGGCACACAGCAACGGAGACGCCAAAACTCCCGATCATTTGCAGGCGATGCTCGAGCAGGATTTCAAAAACCTGAATGCCATTCGAAATACACTCGACGTGAACAAAATAGCGATGGTCGCCAAGCGCATCCATTCCGCCAAGCGCATTCTCGTCGTCGGCGGCGACCTTGCGGCGAGCCTGGTTCATTACATCGAGCACCACCTCACCGTCATTGGCCTGCCCGTCTACAGCGCGACCACCAACGGCCGCAGCACCCACATCTCGCGGCTCTTCGGCAAAGGCGATCTGGTCATTGCCATCAGTTTCCGGCGCGGCCTTCGCCAAACCGTCGAAGCCCTCAAACGCGCGCGGGAGAACGGCGCATACTGCATCGGAATCACCGGGACGTACGTTTCGCCAATCGCCCGCTTCACCGACGAGTTTTTCGTTGCATCGGTCGATAGCGAATCGTTTCTCGACTCCTACGTCGCTCCTTCGGCGCTCGTGAACCTGATTCTCGTCGCCTGCGCCAACTACGACCGCGAAGCTACACTGATACGTCTCCGCGAGGCCGCCAAGGAGCAGCGCGAAGGTTTCCGCTGGTACGAACTGTCGACTTAGCAGCTTCCTACTCAGTCGCCGCAATCGGAAGAATGATGCTCGATGGATACGCCGCGGAGCGATACACCCGCTGCGTCGCCGCCGTGTAGTCGTCTGCCGAAGCCGCAAAAATGCTGGGGACAAACTTCTGCGGATTGCGATCGANNAACACGTGGTCCGCCGTATGCAGATCCACGTTGTACTCGATCACCTGGTTCGGCTTCAGCGGCTGCGGATGATCGAAGCCATGCAGAAAACGCGCACGATATACCTCGTCGGCGATCATCAACTCAAACCCACCCATATCCACCTTGCGGGCAGGCTCCGCACCCTCCGCGGGAATGTTTGAAACCGCGTCTTCCGGCTGAACATCGATGAGTTTCACAACCCAATCCGCATCCGTACCGGTGGTGGAGGCAAAGAAATGCGCCATCACGTCTCCCGCGATGCGCACATCCTTCTCGAGGGGCTCCGTCTCCCACGTCAGCACGTCGGGCCGATGATCCACGAACCGCTGATCCTGCACCAGCCATTTCGGCCAGTCGGCGCCGGGATACGTCGGGCTGATGGGGCGCGGCCGGTACGGCACCGGGTTTGCGGGATCGGAAACATAGGCATCAAACGCACTCGCTCCCGCGGCCGGCCTGGTGAAAGACATGGACCGCCCAGCGCCAAAGTAAATCGGCGTCGGCTTCGCGCTCTTCGGCGGCCACTCGGCATACTGCTTCCAGACATTCGTTCCGGTTTCAAACGCAATGACCTTTGCGGCCGGTTTGCTGCCCTCGCCATGGAGCCAGTAGCGGAACCAAGGCGCCATTACCTGGGCGCGGAAATACTCACTGGTTGCCGAGCCAAACGAAACATCGCCCAGATGCGTGCCGCTTCCCCCGAACCATCCGCCGTGATTCCACGGGCCAACCACAAGGTAGTTCAGCGATCCTGATCCGCCTTTTTCCAAAAGATCGTAGGTTCGCACCGGACCGTAGAAGTCTTCCTGATCCCACCAGCCCGCGACATTCTGCACCGGCACCGTCGTCCCATGCAGCCATGACTCCGTGGCCTGCGCCAGCCAGTATCCATCGCGCGACGGATGATTCTCGAAGTCATTCCACGCCGCAATCTTGCCATGGTAGTAGTTCTTGTTTACATTCGAAAGCGGACCCAGCTTCAAATACCACTCGTAGGTGTCCGCCTTGTCAAACTGGAAGTGAAAATTGCTTTCCTTTTCCGCCTCCACCAGCGCCGAATACTCCATCCCATAGCTCAGCCGGAAAGCTCCGTTGTGATGAAAATCGTCCCCCAGAAACATGTCCGCCGGCGAAGCCTGTTCCGACGCAGCCTTCAGNNTCCGACTTGAAACGTCCACGCAGGTTCTGAAAGACGAAAATGTATCCATCGGCGATCAGAGGGCGAAGCGGACTGTCTTTCGCGGTCAGCCCTGCCTGGTTTTCCGGCACACCATACGGAGTGCGCGTAAACAGAATCGGCAGGTCTTCACTCACTGCAAGCGGTGCGAAGATCACCGTCTGGAGCCGCGTTCCATCGCGCATTGGGATCATGACGTCAGTTTGCTTGAATTCGTCAGGCTGCGCTTTCCGTGCCGCTTGGCCTGCGCTCTGTGTCGCCGGTATCGCAAGAAATAGCAACGCGAACACCAGGGCGCTCGTCGACTTTATGTTTTTCATCATTCGGACTCCTGCCTCGCAATGCGGCGTCTACTTGTCTTCGTCCCCAAATTGAACGATTTCGTTTTCCGCGGGAATCTCGCCATGCACCGCCCGCTTCGAGGTCAACCAATCCATTTTTGCCGCATCCCCGTCCAGGCTGCCTTTGCCCAGGAGAGAATAAGACGGATACGCGAACGGAAGCCCTTCCCCGCCCAGCGGAGAACTCCGATCGATCAAGTGAAAATGCAGATGCGGCTCCGTTGAATTGCCGGAGTTGCCCAGCAGCGCGAGCACCTGCCCCGCCTTCACCCGGTCTCCCACCTTTACGCGTAAAGAACCCGGCTGTAAATGCGCGTAGAACGCATACACCCCGTTCCCGATATCGAGGATGATGTGATTGCCGGCCACCGTCTCCAGCGTAATCGGTACAGCACGCGAATCCATGCCCGGTACATTCTGCGGAATCCCGTCCTTGACCTCGGTGACCACGCCATTCGCAACCGCGTGCACTTTTTGCCCATAGCAAATGTAGCTCTCGTTCTTCTTTTCGTCGCCGGAAAATGTCTTTCCGTTCTTATCCACCTGAACCCAGTCGATCGCGAACCTCTGCGGAACGCGCGCCGCTCCATCCAGCGGAATAATCCCGCGCCGATGGCCAGACGTATTCCCCGGCCCGTTTCCGGCAAGCCAATTGGAGCCGCGCAGCGGTGACTGGATCACTTGGGTCGCCGGCTTCACCTCGATCGGCTGCGTCACAATCCGCAACGTGTCGGTCCCATCCTGACTGCGCAAAGTCAGCGCATGGCGGATCTCCGTCGGGGGCTTCGAACCATGCGGAAGATCGACCCACGCGTAGAATACGACCTGTTCGGCCGGACCGATCACACCCTCTGTACCGGCTGCCGGCGGTGTCTTCGTCGAGTGCTTGAGAGCGGCAACCAACGGAGCGCCCGACTGATCAAGCAGGTCCTGCGTCCCGGTCAACACCTCGACCCGGCTCAGCTCCACCGGTGTCGAGTCCATGTTCACGATGTACAGTTCGTAGCAGAGCGTATCGTGGCCATCGATCCGCACCACCGTCGGCTCGATGCTGGTGACAACCGACGGGAAGACCAGCTTGGAGAGCGGCAAGTGATTGATCGCCTCGCCGCTCAAAGCCTGCGCGCGCGTCAGCGGCACAGCGGCCAGAAACAGCATCAGGAAAAGACAACACCTCATTGTTGCGCGCATCGAAGACCTCGTGTGGATTCAACGGCTTCGCGCCGTCGTGAATCGGCGTAATTGAGTGCTGGCGTTTGTCCGTCCACGGAACCGAAACATACGTTGCACGGCTGGGGAATCCAGGACTGGCTGCAAACACTTTCTCAATGAAGAGGCATTCTGTCAATCAAAAAGCTCTGAAGAACGCACCGGAATTCAAGCAACTCAAAAAATAGTTCCGCAACAAACGTTGAATTCGGCTATGCTGCACAATTATGACGCTCACTAGCCGTGGCATCCTCACTTATCTGCTGCTGGTCTTCACGCTCAGCCTCGGACCCTACTTGCTTGTGATTCACGCGCAGCACCTGTCGGTCGGCTTCGGTCTTGTCGTCGGCGTGCTCATGTGGATGCCGGCCACAGCGGCATGCCTCACCTGCCGCATTCTCGGAATCGACATCGCATCGCTCGGATGGAACTGGCGTCCCGTCCGCTTTGAAGTGCTGGCTTACGTCCTGCCTATTCTCTACGCCCTCCCCGTCTACATCGCGTGCTGGATGCTGGTCCCGCATTCCTATGCGTTCCCAGCCTTCGCTTCCCAACTGGGCACAGCTTTCGGGTTCCCTGGGTCGCCCCTTACGGCGACCTTCCTGCTTGGCCTGCCCGTCTTTGCCACGTTCGGCATCGTCCGCAGCATCGCATCGGCACTGGGTGAAGAGATCGGCTGGCGCGGCTTTCTCCTTCCCCGCCTTACCGGCAGATTCGGCTGGCGCATCGGCTGCCTCATCAGCGGATGCATCTGGGCAGTGTGGCACTATCCCCTGCTGCTGTTCGCCGACTACAACTCCGGCACGCCCAAGGCTTTCGCGCTGACCTGCTTCACGCTGATGGTGATCGCCGACGCTTATATACTCGGCTGGCTCCGCCTGCGCTCAAAGAGTCTGTGGCCCTGCGCCATGCTTCATGCAACCCACAATCTCTTTATCCAGGGCATCTTCGACCGCAGTACCGTTCAGAGCGGAAGAGCGCTTTACATCACCACGGAATTCGGCTTCGGCATGGTTATCACCACCGCAATTACCGCATTCATTCTGTGGCGCAACTCCAAACCGGAACAGGATTCCACATTGTCCGAGGCGGCGCTGAGCGCAGAGGATAGCGAAAGGCTCAACCCTCAAGCAGGAGCAGGCGCGCGGGATCGATAGTGATGCGCCATGGTTGCGGCTGCGCGCTCAGCACCCGCCAGGCTTCCTTGGCAATGTCGGCTTGCAGATGGGGCGGTTCACCCTCTTGCGGCGCCGNNAGCCAGCAGGTAAATGTGTTCTCATTTTCGGCTTCCTGCTGGAAAATGATTTGATGGGAGCGGACGCCGATGTGCGTCAGTAAATCGGATACCGGCGCTGCCGATCGTAACTCGCAATTCCATAACTCAACGCTAACTCGGTCGGCTGCTGCACGACGCGCGGGAACAATGTTCTTGCAGCCCGTCAGCCGTGCGGCAACCACGGTTTGGGGCCGTTCGAAGAGTTGGCGCCGCGGTCCGGAAGCGATCACGCGTCCTCCATCAATGACCAGCAGATCGCTGCAAAACCGGAACGCCTCCTCCATATCGTGAGTTACAAAGAGCACAACGCCGCTGTAACTCGCCAGTGTCTCCCGCAATTGCTCTTCCGTTTGCCGCCGCAGATGGGGATCGAGCGCAGCGAAGGGTTCATCGAGCAGCAGGACGTCCGGTTCGATGGCCATGCAACGCGCTATGGCTACCCGCTGCCTTTGCCCTCCGGAAATCTCTTTTGGATAGCGTCCGGCGAGCTCTGCGATGCGCATGAGCCTCAGCAGATTCATGACGCGCAATCGGCGCTCCTGCTCAGGTATTGCACTCAAACCGAAACCCACATTTTCAGCCACGGTCAGATGCGGAAACAGCGCGTAATCCTGAAAAACCACACCGATTTTCCGGCTTGCCGCGGAAAGATTTGTACCGGCCGTGCCGTCGAAGAGAACGCGGCCATTGAGGACGATGCGGCCACGATTCGGCGTCACCACGCCGGCAATCATGCGCAGCGTCATGGTCTTCCCTGCTCCGGATGCTCCCAGCAATCCCAGCGGGCCGCGGCCGGTGCGAAACGCCACCTGCAGATTGAAGTTCTCGAGAGCCTTCTGAATGTCGATCTCGAGCGCCGCTGCCGTCTCGTGCGCGGCTGCTGTCGCGAGTGCATTCGGCTGGCGAACCGTAACAGCAAGCGGCGCATTCGAAACTTCGTTTGGTAACTGAACCGGCCTTCGCGGCAATCTTTGCGCGGGCCCCCGCACATTCAGCAACCGGATGATTGCCAGCGATAACACGACAATCAAAATCACCCAGACAAAAGCCAGATGCATGTTGCCGTCTTCGGCCGCGGAGAAGATGGCGATGGGCATGGTCTGCGTGCGGCCCGGAATATTGCCGGCCAGCATGAGGGTCGCGCCGAATTCTCCGAGCGATCGCGCAAACGCCAGCACCGTTCCTGCAATCACGCCCGGAGCAGCCAGCGGCAACAACACTCTGCGGAGCACGGCCCACTCTGAAGCGCCCAGTGTTCGTGCGGCTTCAAGAAGCGTTGGATTGACCTGCTCAAACCCGGCCAGCGTGGTGCGATACATGAGCGGAAACGCCACCACCGTTGCAGCGATGACGGTGGCCGGCCACGAAAACACAATAGTGATGCCGATGTGCTCGAGCGCGACGCCGAGCGGGCTTCTGCGCCCAAAGATCAACAGCAGAAAAAAACCGACGACCGTGGGCGGAAGAACCAGCGGGAGTGTCAGGATGCCGTCGATCCACGCGCGCAAACTGCCGCGAACCCCGTACATGGCCCTCGCGGCAAGCAGGCCCAAAAAGAAAGTGGCCGTGGTTGCGGCACACGTGGTGGCCAGAGAGATGTAAAGCGGCGAGGGATCGATGGGCAGCGTCACGATGACGCTATTGTAAATCCACGTTTGATAAAGATTGCTTGCGCGGCAGGGCTGCCAAGAAACTCGATGAACTTGCGTGCATCCTCGGGATCGCGGCTGCTTTTCAATACCACAGCAGGATAGACGATGGGGTCATGAGTCGATTCCGGAGCCACGGCCACAACACGAACCTTCCCGGAGGTCTCCGCGTCGGTCGAGTAAACCAGGCCCGCATCGGCATTGCCGGTTTCAACGTACGTCAAAACCTGGCGAACATCCTTTCCTAACACGAGCTTTGCGCCGATCTTGTCGAAGAGATCGAGAGCCCGGAGGGTTTGACGTCCGTATTGGCCCGCGGGAACGCTGCCCGGATCGCCAAGAGCGATAAACCGGATGGAGCGATCCGCGAGTCCCTTGAAGTCCCGCAGCTTCGAGTCCTGAGGCGCAATCAGCACCAGTTGGTTGCGCAGCAGATCGTGGCGCGTTCCCGGCGCAACCAGTCCTTTCGCGTCCAGATCGTCAACGGGCTTTGACGCAGCGGCGAAGAACACATCCACCGGCGCACCCTCCTCAATCTCGCGCGCCAGGGTTCCCGATGAGCCGAAGTTGTTGCGAAAGTCGATGGCGGCGTGGCTGCGGTTGTAATCGGCTTCAACCTCGACGATGGCATCCTCGAGGCTGGCTGCAACCGAGAGCGTGAGTGTGGCGCTCGGCGGCGCATGGCAGGCCGAGAGATATACCGCCATGACCATCATCGCCAGGCAGAAGCAAATCCGCCGGGCAATTCCTCCTGCTTTTGGTCGGAGTTTCATCGATTCTCTCTCACGTAAGAATAGATGATCTCAAAGCGGTTGATCGCTCTTATGCGCGTCGCGCCAGATGCAAAGGCCCGAATACCTTGCGCTACAGCGGTTTCGATTCTGCTCTTTATAGAAAGCTTGAGGCCAAGTGGCATTTTCCCCAGGAAAATGCCACCTCGCATGACCTTCAAAGGTCAACAAATGAATCGAAACCGCTCGAATCCGGGCCTTGGCTGTGGTGAGCGCTGCGGCCTACTTCACCGTCAGCGATACTTGGAACGTCGCTTGGGCGCAGGGCAGCACGGTTGGGTTGCCTTGTGCTGGATTCGATCCGGGGACCGTGGCGCCACAGGGCTGGGTCTCTGACGTATTGACTGAGCCCCCTGAAACGACGAACGGGTCAGAATTGGCATACACGGTAACGGTGCTGCTGCCGGCCGGAGTCGCGTACTGAATTCCGTTATTGCAGGCCATCAGACCGGTTGCGGAAACCGCCAGCAGGGCCATCCCGATCAGCATCGTCACCCCTCCCCAGGCTCCGCGCATCGCCCGACGGCGGACGAAGAGCAGCGCTAGTCCGGTCAGGCCGCCCATCCACCACAGCATCGAGCTAACCAGCGGCGAATTGGGCGGGTTGTCTACAATCACCTGCAACGTTGTCGTGGCCAGGGGATAGGAATTGGCTGAGGTGCTGGCATTCAGCGTCACCTGTCCCGGCTCGAAAACGCAGATTGCATTGGCAGGCAGCGAAGAAGCAAGGCATTGATAGCCGATGACGCCGTTCCAGCCGCCATAGCTTGTGTTGGTAAATGTAATGGTGCTGCTGCCGCCGAGACCACTGCTCATGGTTGAGCCGCTGGCAGTGACCAGGACCGAACCGATTGCAGGGCCCACATCGAACGATTCGGACCCGCTGGTGGAGGGGTTGAAGTTGTTGTCGCCGCTATACGTGGCGGTGAATGAAACCACATTGTAGGCAACGCCGGAGGCCGGAGCCGGTGGAGTGAAGGAGTACGTGGCCTGGAAGACGCCGCCGCTGGCCGCCGCCAACAGCACCGTTTGCGGAGCGATGGTCTGGCCGCCGGAGTCGGTGATGTTGAAGGTTACCGTTCCGGTTGGAATCCCGGCGAACGTTGAAGCGACGGTTGCGGTGAGGGCCAGCGCTGTGCCGGCGGGCTGGCTCGGTGGGTTGATATCGAGCGTCGTGAACGAGGTCGTTGTAGTTGTGGCGACGGCGCTGACGATGACGGTATCGACCGCCGATTCGCTGCTGGCGTAAATGGTCGTTACGGTTTGAGAGCCGGAATACACCGCCTGGAATGTGTGGGTGCCACCGGAAAGGCCATTGTTCAGTGCGAATGTCGCTGTTCCGTTGCTGAGCGTGCTGGTGGCGACTTGAGCATTATCCACCAGGAGAGCGACAGTACCGGTGGGAGAGCCCGCGCTTGAGGTTACCGACGCGCTCAGGTCGATCGCCTGCCCATAATAAGGAGTGCCAGTCGGCGCAGTGACTGTCAGGGTGGTGGTTGTGGCTTGCGTGGCTACGCCGACGCCGGTCAAATTGATTTGCGGTGCGCCAGCCGCATTGCTTGCGAGCGCAAGCGTTTCGTTGAAGGTGCCGGAGCCAGGCGGCGTGAAGGTAGCCTCCACGGTGCAATTCGCGCCAACGGCAAGAGAGTCCGAAGCGGCGCAGGCATTGGCCTCTGAAGTGTCCAGCACAAATGCATTGGTGCTTCCGGTGGCCTGATAATACGGTGAACCCAATTTCAATGTCTGATTGCCGGCACTCTCCACCTGGACCGAAGTTGGATTGCTGGAGCTTAGAGGATTGATGTTCCCAAACGAAAGCGTTGGACTGGTTCGATTGACCACATAAACCGGACCGCTCGCGTCGTTGAGATTGCTGATATACAGATTGCCGGAAGGATCGATTGCCAGACCGTCGGGGTTGGCGATGCCGAAGCTGACTTCAGCAGAGCTACTGGTTGCCAGGGTTCCGGCAATATTGGGAATGCGCACGACTTTTGTGTTGCCCTCGTCGACGACATACAGATCTCCCGCTGCGTCGGTTCTGAGCGCCGATGGACTGTTGAAGCCCGTTGCCGCCAGGGTCATTGGGGCGGCCGCGCTGGGATAGGAAATGCTGTAAACCTTGCCATCGCCTGAGTCCGCAACATAGATGAGCCCCGAGGCTGTGACGGTGATGGCCAGCGGACCATTGAAGCCCGATCCAAGCGTGGAGGCCTGGCTCAACTCCCAGCCACCGCTTTGCGGCAGGAAGACAATCCTGTTGTTCCCGGTGTCGGCAATGTAGAGGTTGCCCTGCG
This sequence comes from Acidobacteriaceae bacterium, assembly GCA_003166055.1. Next base: position 15,289 of record PMWR01000446.1, on the reverse strand, counting down.
CATCGACGGCCAAGCCCGTAGGATTCTTCAAAGTGGCGCCGGCGATACTCGCGGTGCTTGAAACCAGCGTGATTTGCGCTGCGGCGCTCAGTGCTCCGTTGACCACGGGAATTTCTACAATCTGGTTGTTTTTGGTATCGGCGACATACACGTCGCTTGCGCCATTCACAGCTACGCCCGCCGGGGAATTGAAACCAGTTGCGATGGCAGCCGGCGTGACGCTACCCGCCGGAATCTCCCAAACCGTTCCGTTGCTGCTATCGGCGACATACAGGTTGCCGAGGGCATCCAGGTCCACCGCTGTTGGCGTGACAATTCCGCTTCCGGTCGCGGTGGGTGTGCCGGGGTCAATCGTCACCCCCGCGCCCAGTCCTACGCCGTAGAGATTCGCTGTAGCCAGGGTGCCCGCTGAATCCGACAGCACCAGGGCGCCTTTGCCAAGTCCGGCAGTCTGAGGCGAAAAACTTGCCGTCACAGTGCAGGTGCTCCCAGCCGCTTGCGCTGTCTTGGCAGCGCAGGTGCCGCCGCTTGCCGACAAAAAGTCCCCACCAGGGGGAACGATTGCGATCGATGTTGGCGTTACCGCTGCATTGAAGACCACGTTCAAGGTCACATTTCCGCTGCTGGACACGGCTTGCGAGCCAAAATTGGCGTTGTTGCGGGTCACTTCAAAAACCGAAGAGGTGTTGTTTCCGTAGAAGAGATTTCCCGACGGGTCGGGCGCGACGGCGTTGGCAAGGGTGAGAGCCGATCCGGTCGCCACAATGTATTGATCGTTCGGATTCAAGGCAGAGGTGCTGCCACTTGTCTCAAACGGAATCTCGAAGATGGTGGAACTGCCGCTGTCAACGACGAACAGATTGCCTGCACTGTCGAGGCTCACACCGACCACCGTCGTGTATCCCGAGCCATAGGCAATCGGGGTAGCGCCATATACGGCCTGGGTCGATGTCGTGGCCGGAGTGGTGACGGGCAACTCATAGAGTGCACCGCCGGAAACGTAGTAAATATTGTTGCTGGAGTCGACTGCAATCGAAGTGATGGGGTTGGCCAGCGAAGTGACTCCACCCAGCAGGGTTGTGCCAGTCGTGTAACCGGTCGAACCGTACTCCTCGACCAGTTCGTCCACCGGCGCACAGCACGCAACGTTGGTTCCAATGAACACATCGCCCGCTGAATCCGTCGCCACGGCAGAACCGTTCCAGTAATAACTGAGCGCACCAAGATTGCCGACGACGTTGCTAACTGTGACCTTGGACGCCGGTTGCGGTACGCAATTCGTAATCGGAATCTTATACAGACTTCCGGTCGTACCCTGGAGAATATACAAGTTGGCTTTCGCAGCGTCGATCGACAGCGGCGCAATATCGTAATTTGCGCCCCCCGCGGCCAGGACAACCGTAATTGCTCCGCCTCCAGCGGGAATCTCATCCACCTCTCCGCCGTATTGCTGGATCGCGTAGATATTCCCGCAGGAATCCAGAACCACGTTGGACTCGTCGCCCGCCAGTCCCGTCGCGGAGACGGTGCTTACGGTGGAAACCACGGTCCCCGGCACGGAAGAACTGGCCGCGAACATTGCCGGGGACGCCACCAGGAGCAGCGCGGCAAGCATCGTCAGCCATTCGATGCGCCGGGTCCAACCGTTCATCCAATCAATCCTCAACATTTCAAGCCTCCAAAATCACTGCGGTTTGCCGCATGCTGCTTAGTTTCCTGTTCCGTCTCTCGGATTCACCTGCGCCGTCGCCACAACCCGGCCTTCATTCAGCACGCGGGAGGGGAACCGTATCGATACCCATCCCTGCTACTTAGAAGTTGTACTTGACGCCGAATTCAACTATGCGCACCCCGGCTTTATACGGCGTGAACCCGAAACCCGCGTTCTCCAGCTTCATGCCAGCCAGGGCTGCCTGCTCCGAGTAAAAGCAACCCGCGCCCGTGCTCACAGTGCATGCCGGATCCTCATAGGTAAGATCCAGCGCTACCAGGTTGTTGTTGTTGAACGACGGGATTGGATGGTTGAGGAAATTGAAGCCGGAAGCGCGCAACTGAAGGTTCTGCCGATCGTTTATCTGAATGTCCTTGTAGATGGAAAGATCGGACTTGAAGTACGCCGGACCGTGCACGTCCGGCAGGTTCCACCAACCCTGCGTTCCCGGTGCCGGAATTGCAAAGCAACTGCCATTCACATATTGCCTGGACGCCGTGTTACCGGACAGGACCTGCGAGTGGAGATTTGCCTTCGGATTGCACGTGACCGTCGGCTGAAGCGTGTAATCGGAGCTGCCCAGCCACTCCTGCGCCCCGACTGGGATGCTGACGGCTGTGGTCGATCCTTGAGCCACCAGATAGCTGGCGCCCGCGGAGAATCCGAAGTTTGTGCTCCCATTGACAATGGCCAGATCCGGGCCGCTGGTAATGGTGGTGATGCCGGAACCCTCCCAGCCATTCAGGAACCATCCCAGTTCCCGATTACCGTGAAACTTTGTTCCCTCCTGGTAGGAGTAGCTGAAGTTGATCACTTGCGGGCGGTCAAAGGAGACAATGCCGTAATCGTGATGAGGATTCACGGGGTCGCCGATATTACCCGTGTCGTAGTTGCCGCGCACCCCCATCGCCTTTGACCAGGTGTAGTTGACGCCGAACACCAGAGACCCGCGCTGCTTGTTCAACGAAACCTGCATCGCGTTGTAGTTGGACCAGTTCGTGTGGGCGGGAACATCCACCTGCTGATAGTTGGGATAGGGCCGGTAGTCGTTCACAATGCTGTTGGGAATGTTGTACGTCGGATTGGTTGCGCCGGTCAGCGGATCGGGTTTGAAGAACGCTCCCAGCGGGATCACGTTCTGGTTTTGCAGATTGCCCAACGTAGAGAGTTTGGTGCTTTCATTGCCCACATAGGCAAGTTCAAACATGATGCTGTGCCCCAACTGCTGATCGAGCGTGAAATTGTAGTTGTAGGTGACCGGCTGCTCGCTGTCATGCGGGTTGTCGGCGGCGATGCTGCCTACCGCGCCGGTGCTCGTGAACACCCCGGGCGTCGCGTCAAAGGCCGGCGATCCAGTGTAGGTTCCGGTAGCCGCGGTCCCGGAATACGACCCGGTGTAGTATCCGCATGCAACGACTTTTGAACTGAGCGGGTAATTGCTCAGCGGTGTTGAAACCGGAGCCGGATTGAACAACTGGTCGAGCGTGCAACTATCGGCAAAGCTGGTGTTGATGGTGTAGTTGATCAGGTTGGTGGCCGTCTGAATCGCGGCGCCTGTTATGTTAGCGGAGTCTCGCGAACGATATACGCCGAAGCCGCCGCGAAAGACGCTCTTTCCGTTCCCGTACATGTCATACGCAATGCCTGCGCGCGGTTGATAGAACAGCGGGCGCGAGGCCCAGCCGGCCACTGGAATGCTTGAATTCAGCGCATGCCAGGAGATGCCGGGCCAGGTGGTGGCGCTTTGTGTCATGTTTGTGTCGAACGTGCCGGGCGCAATCGGATTGTATTTCGTCGGATCCCAGACTGCGGCGCCAACACCATGCGCATCGGACCACGGTGGAAGATGGGAAAGCCGGATGCCGAATGTGAGCGTCAGCTTCGAATTCACTTTCCACTCGTCCGTTGCATAAAATTCAAGGGTGTTGAAATACAAGTCGGTAGGCGGATTCGAGTTAGCTTGGGTATAACCGCCTGTGCAGCCGATCAGGAAGTTGGCCACGGTGTTTCCCATGCCGGAGGCGCTGGGATTTGCAAGCGTGACGTCCCCGGTTGTTGGATTCGTGCTATAGCTGGGCGTTGTCTGATTTGGAATGCACCCTTCGTAGCGATCGAAGAGGATATTTCCGTTCGCCTGGCTTCCGAGCGGGACATTGTTGTTTCTGGCCTGCTCTGCGTAGACGCCCGCCTTGATGGTGTGCGTGCGATAGACCTTGGTGAGGTTGTCAGTCACATTCCAGGAAGACTTTCTGAGGTATTCGCTGTTAGCAGGCACATAACCAAAGGAAAAGTTGGGAACGCCGATCCCCTCCCATGAGTAAATGCGCGGCAGTTGGTTGATTCCGTTCTTCAACGCTCCTCCCGAATAGCCCGCAGCGGCCCACGGCGTGCCGGTGTCCAGCGTGGCGGCGCGATCCTGAAACTGCTGGGGCTCATCGAAGTAGAGACCCGCCAGAACAACCTCGTTGGTAATCGAGTTCCCCAGGGTCTTGGTCAGGTTGAGCGACGCATAATTCGAATCCCCGTATGAATCCAAAGGCGTGGGATAGGGTATGGTGTTGGGCGGGTTGTAGTAGATGTTATTGAGAGGCTGCTGGGTGTTGATCTTCTCCCAGTTGTAGGTTGCGTAGATCTTCAGCGTGTCCGACACATTCTCATCCACGCGTCCGTGAAGCTGGAATCCGTTGTTTGTGGCCATCACATTCTTCGCCCAGTTGTATCCCGAAGATGCGTACCCGTTTTCCGGCTGCGGCGTGATGTTGGGTTTCGGGTAGAGCTTGGTGAAGCTGGCCATCGCCGGGTTGATGGTATTCAGCATGCCCCCGTTCACCGGCGCGCCGTTCTGGTCGAGGGTCCCGTTTGAGGGAGAGAAGCAGTCGCCGCCGATATTGGAAAAGGCAGACGACTGGCTGTAGTCTTCGGGGCAACCTGCGGCCAGATCGGCGGCGTTCACATTGAATGCCGAAGCGAGCGAAGTCTCGGAAAAATTGCCCCCCAGCATCGATGCGGTCGGAATAAACGCGTAGGTCGGGCCGCCATAGGTTCCGTTGGTGTTGTTCAACTGGTCGTAGTACTCAAACCCGGCCCAGAAGGTGAGCCTCTTGCTCTCATTGAAATGAGTGCCCGGGATCATGACCGGACCGCCGATGGTGGCGCCGGGATAGTAGTATTTCGCGGGTGCCTTGGTGACGCCGGAGTTGTTCGACAGCCAGTCGTTGGAGTTGAAGATGTGGTCGCGGGCGTACATGTAGAGCCCCCCGTGATAGACCGCGCCGCCTGACTTGCCAACCGCGTTGATGACGATGGGCCCCTTGGCCTCGTCGGCGCCGAAGTTGGAGGTTTGCACCTTGATCTCCTGCACCTGGTCCATGTTGATATTCGCCGTTGTCGCTCCCATATCGCCGGGATCGGTAACCTGCGCACCATCGGACACCACGTTGACCTGGCCCGACTGGGGAGCGGAGCCGTTGGCCCCGTAACTGCCCAGGTTGCCAGAGTTGAAGCTGGTGGTGTTGTAGTCGGCCCCCTGGTTGTTCAGCCCGGTACCCGCATTGAGAGTGAAGCCGGGCAGCATGCTCACCAGTTCCAGCGCATCGCGGCCGGTGGTTGAAAGGCGCGCAATATCCGCGGAGGTGATCATCGTGCTGTGTTCGGGCGAATCCAGGGTGACGCCCGCAACCTCGGCTGTCACTGTCACCGATTCCGCGATGGCGCCGACCTTGAGATTGATTTTGGGCACGGTCAGGCTATCCCCCGGATGGACTTCAACTCCCGTCACTTTCCAGGTTTCAAAGCCCGCTCTCTGTACACGAATCGTGTAGGTGGCCGGCTGCACGGCAAGAAAGTTGAAGAATCCCTCGCCATTGCTGGTCGTGTCCCGGGTCGCCTTGCTCGCTTCATTGATCAGCGTCACCTTGGCGCCGGGAACAAGTGCGTCGGTCGTATCGCGAACCGTGCCGGAGATCGATGCGGTGTTTTGCGCCCAGGCAGTGGAGACCAGCAGTAACATCGCGATGCAAAGGATGGAGCACCAGATTCGCTTCTGCGTCCGCGATTGTGCAAACCCCATGCGGAGAGGTTGGATCATTGACTTCGACAAAGCATGCCTCCAAATTTTGAGAGCCTTCGTATCCGGCTCAATGACTAAATCGATTCTTTGCCTGGGCCTGAAAAATGCCCGCTCTGGCATTGTGTCCTGCGGGCAAATCCGGTCCACGCTTGCTCTCTCCCTCACTGTGAAGCGGTGAGTTGAAGCACTTCTGTTCCAATTGGCTTTGGAAACCGCGTGAGAGAGAAAGGGCAATCTCCGTAAACGATTTCATCGTGGATCAAATTCATAGTCGGTGGCTGTCTCTCCCCAATCCACTCCCACACCTCAATCTCGCTTCACCATCCCGTTGCCGGCGCCTGTCTTCGCCGCCAGTTCAGCACCCCGTGTGATCCGATCCCGATCCTCAGCCGCCACCCAAAAACATCCCAACAGGGTTCGCGCGCTCGAAGCAGGCTCGACAACCGACTGCGAAACCTTATGTTGGGGCGAGAACGATGCGAAAGGTTAATCTTGTACGGTCTCGTACAGCAACGTTTCATGAACAATGTACGGACATGTACGTTATTGATTCTCATCGAGATGGCTGCATTGTTCCGCAAGCGATGCAGATTAGGTTGCAATTGCGTACAAGGGGCCACTATCATCAGGCTCAGCAGGGACTATCTCTGCCGGCCGGAGCGGAAAATGCTGAAAGACCAGGTTTCGCCTTCCCAGGAGGCGGAACGCGAGGAACTCGTTACGGTTGCGGAGGCGCTGTCACGGTCTCCACGCCTGTCGCGTCTGCTGCGCTACCTGGGCGAAAAGTATTTTCAGGGCGANNTTCGACGCCGGAGAAGACGCAATTGCGCGGGTCGAGGCCCACCGCCTGCGCAAGAAACTCAAAGAGTTTTACGACACCGAGGGAAAGAATCACCCCATCCAACTATCAATTCCGTCAGGAACCTACGTTCCGGTGTTTACCCGCCGGGTGGACCAGGCTCTGTCAGTGGCGGAAGTCCCCGGCTCAATCGAACAGAACGGCGGATTTCGAGCGGCGTCCGAGCCTCAACCACCGGCTGATCGCGAAACCAGCGGGAACGAAGTGGTCCGCGCCCGGCCTTGGAGCCGGGGATCGCAGTACGCCCTGATGGCTGCCGTATTGCTGATCGCCGCAGGTGGAGTCTATTGGATCTCTCATGCGGGCGCGCTTGCCAACGGTGGGAGCGGCGGAGCCGGTCCTGCAGCGGCCACTGTGCCGGCGTCCCTGCCTCAGCCGGCAGTCGCGGGCGCCGCATCCCTGCCGATTCGCATCCTTGCCGGATACACCGGCGAGCCGCAGATTGACAGCGCCGGCGCCGTCTGGGGGACCGACCGCTTCTTTCATGAGGGGGGAACCTGGACCCGTCCCGCCAATTTCATCGCCCGGACCAGCGATCCACTGCTCTTCGAGCAATGGCGGACAGGGGATTTCTTCTACGACATTCCCCTGCAGCCGGGCGTTTACGAGCTCCACCTCTACTTCGTCACCGACCGCGCCTACGACAACACCTCCACTTTCAGCGTTGCAATCAACGACACGAAAGTGCTGGCCGGTTTCGACGTGAACTCCGACGCGGGGGGCGAAAACATCGCCGATGAACGAATCTTTCGCGACGTGTCTCCCGCCAGGGACGGGTACCTCCACCTTGCCTTCACAAGCGAACGCGGTGCGCCGGCCTTGAATGCGCTGGAGATCCTGCCTGGGATTCCGCATAAGCAGCTTCCCATCCGCATCGTGACCCAGCCAACTTCGTTCACCGATCACGATGGCAACGTTTGGCACTCGGACACGTACTACATGAGCGGCCGCCTCTCCACGCAGCGTCAACAAATTGCCGGATCGCCCGATCCGGATTTGTTCGGCGCCGAACGCTATGGGCATTTCACCTATGCCATTCCGGTGGATACACGCGACCGGTATACCGTGGTGCTGCACTTTGCCGAGTTTTATTTCGGTCCACTCGCATCCGGCGTCGGCGGAACGGGTAGCCGTCTGTTTCGCGTCATGTGCAACGGCGCCGTCATTCTCAACGACTTCGATATCTACAAGGAAGCGGGCAGCCTGCATGCGCTGACCAAGACCTTTTACCACGTGAAGCCGACGGCGCAGGGAAAGATCAACCTGACGTTTGAGCCGGTGGTGAACAACGCAACGGTCTCGGGCATCGAAGTTCTGGACGAATCGCAGTAGCAGCCTGTGGTGAAAGTCAGNNACAGGCTGTTAGGTCTGCAATCACTGTCTATTTCCCAGGAATAATCAAGACGCTTTCCGAGGTTGCGGGAACCGTGACCGAGAAGCTGCTTCCCACCCCGTCCAGTCTGGTCCGCGCTGGAGCGGAGGCCGGCCAGGTGCTGTTCGCGGTGAAGTTGGCGCGGCCAAAGTCGTAACGCGTTGCGGTTGCGGCAAGCGACCCATCCGGGATGCTCAGATTGACCTCGAAGGTCTGGTTGGGATGTTTGTTGATGAGCACAATCGCCACTCCGCCACCCTTGCGTTTCACGGCGTGAACGGTCAGCATGGGCGAGCTCGACTGCGCATCCACCAGCACATCGCCGGGACGCGCAGCGATGGCGGCCATTTGCAATCCGTAGTAGGCCTCGGCCGGAGTGTCGAGCGGAACCTCTTTCACTTCGGAGAGAAAGCCCGCGTGCATCTCCAGCCACTCCACCGTAAAAGCGCCGGCTTCAAACCATGTGAGATACGTGTCGGTCGAAAAAAGCGCGCGCGGAGCGCCACTGCCTCCACCATTCGTTTCAGTAATCGCGAAGGGAATATTTCTCTGCGACGGCCCGGCAAATCGGGCAAGCTCATCGCGCAACGCCGCGGCTTGCGGTTTGATGTCCTCGGTGACCGTGAGATCGGTGGAGCTTGTCTTCGGATACCAGTGAACGATGACGAAGTCGATCTTGTCCCTGACCTCTTTGAACAGCGCCTCGTTGCCGGTGCCAGGGTGAGCGTCGGGCATATCCACGCCGACACCGATCTTGATGGTCGGATCGACTGCCTTCATCGCGCGAATGAAGTCCAGCGCATTCCTGCCATACGCGGTCTGCGACAGCGCCGGGTTGCCTTTCTGGATGCTGCCCAAAGGCGCGTGAAGATCTTCTTCCCATTGCGGCCCAAAATAGCCATTCCCGCCGATTTCGTTGCCGATCTCCCAGTAGTGAATGTTCCAGCCCTTGTCCAGGTTCGCGTAGCGCACCCAGTCGGCGGCTTCGGCCGGATCGCCGCCGCCGGTTCCAGCCGCATTGGATCCATAGTTCACCGTAATGATGGCCTGCGCGCCGGTGGGCAGCACGTCCTGGGTCATGAAGTGATCGAAGGTGTCGTTGGGATTGATGTAGACCTTCGCTCCCACCGTCCCCGAGGTTGTCTTCCAGTGAAAAAGGTCTGCGTACGAGCCGCCGGGATACCGCAGCGCGGTCACGCCCGCGGCCTTCAGCTTCTCCGGCAGGCCCGGTGATGTGAAGTCGTTGTCGTAGACGCTCATGTGGACCCCGTAACCGGCGGCGGGCACCACCGCCAGTTCTGTCTTCAGGTTCACCTGCACGCGGGCCGTCTTCTGCGCCGACACCGGAACCACCGCCAGCATCGCCACCAGCGCTGCGCCGCACACTGCTTGAAGAAGCCCTGTTCTAGGGCCGCGAAATCCAGAAAATGGTGAACTCACCGGGTTGCGTCCTTTGATTGAAAAATGAAGGCGCGCGTGCTGCATCGTCCCCTCGAATGCAACCGCTCCGCATCCCAAGCATATATCCGCGCCGCCCGATCGGAGGCGGCGCCCAAAAGAAACTGTGCGCATCGATCGCCGATCATATTCACTGCGGGTACCGGTGCTGCTTTGGTATGCTCTCCTGTTGAGACAGCGCGCGCTCGATCGAGGTGCGAAAAAACAATGACGATGGATGGAACCAAACCGGGGATGCGACAGCGGAAGCAGCATCGCCGCGCTTATTTTGTGCAGGCGGGCGCTCTCTGCCTTCTGCTCGGTATTCCTGCGTTCGGTCAGAATCGCGCCAATGTATCGGTCGATCTCAGCAACATGGTGAACATCCTGACCGACACCTCCCTCGGTGTTCCGGCGCTCATGTTCGACGCCAGTTCGTTCAATCCGGCGGCATTGCCTTACCTGCGTGTGGCGGGTGTTTCCGCAGTGCGCTATCCGGGCAACCACGGCGTGGCGGATTTGTATCACTGGTCGACCAAGACCACCACGCGCTACAAGGGCGCGGATGCCGGTTTCTTCGCCTCGGAGAGCAACTTCGGCAACTTTGCGCAATTTGTGGACAAGCTGGGCCAGGCCGTGATCGTCGTGAACTACGGAACGAACCTCGACGGCACCGGCGGCGGCGAGCCGGCGGAAGCCGCGGCGTGGGTGGCTTACGCCAACGGCGATCCGGCAAGCAACTCGGCCATCGGCAAGGACTCAACCGGAGAGGATTGGCACACTGTCGGCTATTGGGCCAACCTCCGCGGCCAGGCTCCGCTGGCCAGCGACGATGGCCTGAACTTCCTGCGCATCGGGCATCCCAGGCCGTTCGGCTTCAGGCTGTGGCAGGTTGGAGACGAGGTCTATAACAACGGCTTTTACGGCGGCGACCACACCGGCACTCCCGATTTGCATGGCCCCGCGCCCACCGGCCCAAAAGATTTGGGCAAGCTGCATAACGATCCCAAACTTTCCCCCGCCGCCTTCGCCGAGAATCTCAAGACTTTCGCGCAGGCTATGAAGTCGGTCGATCCGTCAATCGAGATTGGAGCGGCCTTCACCATGCCCGCCAGCCCCGATCCCAACAACCACGACTGGGCCCCCGACTGGAATCGCAACGTGCTGAAAGGCGCATGCGCAAACCTCGACTTCGTAACCTTCGACTGGAGCCAGCAGCCGCTGCTTCCTCCCGACTGGAAGACCCTCGATGAAGCAAGCCTGCTCAGCAATCAGGGGTACAACCAGACCAACGTGATTGGCCTGTTGATGACCCCAATGCTTGAGGACTACAAGAAATTCTGCCCCGCGAATCACCTGCCGAAGTTCGCCTTTGCGCCGGCTGGAGTGGCCACTTGGATGAAGGTCGAGCACCCGGTGGTGAAGGCGCTATGGCTTGCGGATTTCTATGCGCAGCTCATTGAAACCGGCGCAGTGAACGTGAACTGGAATGAGATGTACGGCGACTCGATGCTGTCACCCGATCGCAAGAAACTCGGTCCGGCCTTTTATGGACTGCAGATGCTGCACACCCTTGCGCACAATCCCGGCGACCGGTTGCTCGCCGTAAATTCCAGCACCAACATGGTCGGTGCGCATGCGACCTTCCGCCGCGACGGATTCGTCGGACTGATGCTGGTGAACAAGGATCCCAAGTCCTCTGTCGCCGTGAAGGTCACGTTCAAAAACGGCAATGTTGGCGCGGCCGGCAAGCGCATCGAGTATGGAGCCGAACAGTTCGGAGCGGGAGCCGCGGCAACAGTTGCGCCCTTCTCCGCGACGGGCAATGAGTTCACCGTCACCGTTCCGCCGTACACCATTACAGACATTCTGCTGCCGCGCCAGAACTAGACCATCGCCCTAACGCTTTACCGCGCCCGGCTGCGCTTGAGTCTGCGGAGCGGCTTCGGCCTGTTGCGGCAGCGGCAGCGGCACTTCGAGCGAGCCGGTGTTGTGAGTCCCCGGATCGAAAATCGCAAGCCGCAGGCTGGCTGCTTCCACCGGCAACTCCACGCGCATGTTGTGGAACATGCCATTTTCAAGATCGTATTCGTAGACCTTCGGCGGCATTGTCGCTTGAATATTCTGCCTGGTGCCGCCCAGCTTCTGCCCGTCCGCCGCATACGCATAAACGGCAATCTGAAGCGCCGCGCGATGCCGCCCATCCGGCAGTTGCGTCATCTGCAGCCCCTTGGCAACGATCGCAAGTCGAATCGTGTACGGCTGCACCATCCCGGACAGGTGTTCAGGCTTCTTCTTTTTCTGCGTGCTGTTGTAGGCCGCCTTCACGGCCATCGGCGAATCCGGAGCTGCCATCATTGGCGCGCCGTTCGGATCGATCTGCGCCTTGAACACCAGACCCTGCGCATCGGGGCCGCCATGCACCATGGCTGCCCCCAGGCTGTCGTTCTCCGCCGCATCGGGCGTCACCGTGGCCGGATCGACCGCATAGTATGCGCTGCGATAAGCCAGGTTGTAGCCCGGCTTGTCCAGCGTCACATGAATCGCGCGCAGGCTGCCGTCAAATTTCAAATTCGACGGCGCATAGACCAGCGTGTAATAGGCCGAGCCGTCGGCGACCGCTTCCGTAGCCGCAATTGCAATCCCGTTGGTATTCACAAAGGCGTGGCCACCGGTAGCCTGCGCAATCTCCTGCATGGTGGCCTGGTTGCCGTTGAGCGAGTCCATGAAGCTGTTGTGGCTCGCGACCGCCGCGGGAGGCGCGCCGGGACCGGTCGGCATGCCCGGCGTACCGGTAATTCCCTTTTGATTTGCCGTCAGAGGCGAAGCGCCGCCCTGCGACGCCGAAAACCCGGGATCGACCGCCAGTCCGCGCACATCGATGGGATACACCGCCGTCTGGCTCACCGCAAGGGCCGCGGCTACCTTGCGCATCTCGGCCTGCAGCACCGTCATGTCGCCAACTCGATCGGTAAAGCCGGACGACGACGCTTCAGAACCGGCCGTCGCGGATGGAATCAGGTTCGCCGAAGTCACCACGGGTCCGCCTGTCGGGCTCGGGCTGGTCGTCGATTGGTCGATGAACGTCGCTCCCTGTTCCACGTCGGTCGCGTTGGGCAGCACCAGCATATTGAAGGATTCAGAGAACCACAGCAGATTCTTTCTCCCTTCCAGCGTAGTCAGGAATCTTCCCATGTCCAGAAAGGCATCCAGCGTGATCTGCGCCTTCATCACCTGGTCGCTGGCCGCGGGCATGTGCAGTCCGGCATCCTTTGAGCGCATTGCGGCCAACAGCCGGCGGCTATCGGTGGTAAAGCCCTGCACCAGGCTCAGCTTCTCGCCCAGCGCAAAGATCCCCACCTCGGTCGAGGCCGGCTTGTGCTCAAGAAAATGCACGATCTGCTCATGGGCATACCACTGATCGGTCACCGGAGTATTCAGAAAGTCCATCAGGATCACGACCGGAGGGCCGCTGGCGGCCGTCTGCTCCAGGTTCACAAAGGTATGGCTTGGCAGATCGGGCGGAGCGGGCGGCAACTGGCTCCGGTCTTCCTCCGGAGTGTGCACCTCAAAGGCGCGCACCGACTGCGGCTTGCGGTCTTCAAGCACGGTGAAGTCCTGCTCGGAGAGACCGGAAACCGGCATCCCATCCGGCCCCGTCACCACCACGTCGACTACGACACGCCGCGTGGTCGAGTGGATGGTCACCGTTGGTTCATCGTCGTCAATAATGCCTGGATCGACGATGAACGACTGCGGAGCCTGACTCTGCGGCACCGCGCCAGCGCCGGGATCGACGCCATGCTGTGCGGGTGCGGCCTGTGCGGGTGCGGCCTGCGCCGGTTTTGCCGGTGCGGGCGGGGCGGGAGCCGGAGTTTGCTGAGCCATACCGGCTTGAGCGCCGGCAAGCGCGCAAGCTCCCAGCGCAACCATCAAATGCATGCGAAAATCAATCGGCGACTTCATCGGACCCTTCGGCCATTGGGATTCTGCCGCACATGCGCTCTCAGGCAGGGCCTCTCCTAATCATACGACGAGAAAAATGAAAGACAGTTACGGCGAAATGCCTGGCATCATCGTCGCCGCCATCGCCGACGCCGCGGACTATGATCGACGTGTGCAACCGCAATTCAAACTTGGCGACATTCTTGCCAATGCGATCACGCACGGAATCGGCGCAGTTGCCGCCATTGTGGGCACGGTCTACCTGATCGCCGCTTCAACGCGCGGATCGGCGTGGCAAGTGGTTGGTTGCACGGTCTTCGCCATTACGCTGGTGCTGGTTTACGTCTGCTCCACGCTCTACCACTCGCTGGTGCGGACGCGGGCGCGGCATGTACTTCAGGTGCTCGACCACTCGGCCATCTACCTGCTGATCGCGGGCACCTACACCCCTTTCACGCTGGTTTCGCTCCGCGGACGCGTGGGCTGGATCCTGTTTGGCGTGGTCTGGTCGCTGGCCGTGGCCGGCGTCATCTTCAAGAGCTTCGCCGTCAACCGGTTCGCCGTGGCGTCGGCGCTGGTCTACCTGTTTCAGGGATGGTTGATCGTGTTTGCGGGTCAACCGGTACTGCATGCGTTGGGCTGGCACTGCGTGCTGTGGCTGGGCGCGGGCGGCCTCGCGTATACCGGCGGCATCGTGTTCTTCGCGCTCGATCGGCTGCGCTACTTCCATGCCACCTGGCATCTGTTTGTGCTGGCCGGCAGCGTGGCCCACTACTTCGCCATTCTCTTTTATGTGGTTCCACCGCGTCCGTAGCGCGCTGGAATCGCGCTGCGCCAATGCCGAAAACTCAGGACTGCGAATTCTGGCTGTTCCCCGGTTCCTTCTTCGTGATCAGCCCCTGAAGGTGATTGATCGTGATGATCCACGGAACCATCACGGAAAATCCGAAGCGGGCTTGAATGGTGCGCCAGCCCCTGGTCTTGAGAAAGCTCCAGTCGGGGTGGTAGGCGAGCCAGCATTGCATCAGAAAAACCAACATAAACGGAAAACTGGCCCAGGGGATCGAGAGCACGGCCAACCCATGCAGGAAACAGCGCGAGGCGTTGCGAACCAGCCGCGCACGGCGAACATCGAGCACACCGTCGCTGGTGGCGTACCGCGCAAGCTGGCGGCGGGCCGAGTCGAGAGTGTTCTGCGGACGATAAAGTGCCTTTGCATTGTCAACAAACGCGGGCGCGGTCAGCCGGCGCGCCTCAAGATCGAAGAGCGTATCGTCGCCCAGAAGCACCGATTCAGGAAAGCCGCCGATCCGCTTCCAGAGGTCTTTGGTAAATGCCATCGACCGCGCTGTGCACGATTTCGTAGGCTCGGTGGGCGAATATTTGACGCCCAGAAAAGGCGCGGACACGATATCCCACATGGTCGGATCGGTCAGGTCGAGACACGCGCCGCCGAGAGCATAGATGGCGCTTTGGGCCATGATGGGCGCGGTCAGCCGGCACAGCCATTCAGGCGCATAGGTGCACCCAGCGTCAGCACAGGCGATGACTTCGGAATTCGCGGCCGCGATTGCCACATTGCGCCCCCTGGATACCGGGCCCGGGCAGTTCTTCAGATTGCAGGATTCGTCGCGGATGGGTTTGAAGTTTGGATGGTCTTTTGCCGCCTCGACCATCCATTCCCAGGTGCCGTCGGTCGAACCCCCGTCGACAATAATGACCTCAGAGGCAGGCGGATCCTGCGCCAGCAGGCTTGGAACCAGCCTGGTGATGTCCTCGACCTCATTGAGGACCGTGGCAATAATGGTGACAGGCTGCATTTGGGAAGTATAGCGGCGCTGGAGCGGAGTGTGATTCCAGAGTGCGCGTCCATCAGTCGGAGTAGGGACCATGATC
>PMWR01000585.1 GCA_003166055.1 Acidobacteriaceae bacterium | reverse complement strand
ATCGTCAACCTTCGGGTGCTCGACGTGAATGGCTCGGGTTCCTATAGTGAGGTCATCGCGGCCATTCAGACCGCCATCCAGTTGCGGAGCACCTACAACATCCGCGTCATCAACCTTTCGCTCGGCGGCCCGGTTTGGGAAAGCTACACGGCCGACCCACTGTGCCAGGCCGTGGAACAGGCGTGGCAGGCGGGCATTACCGTTGTGGTTGCGGCGGGCAACTACGGCCGCGACAACAATGCGGGCACCACTGGCTACGGCACCATCACCTCTCCGGGGAACGACCCGTATGTCATTACTGTGGGCGCAATGAATACTATGGGCACACCGGATCGAACGGACGATGTGCCGGCGACTTACAGTTCCAAGGGGCCGACATTCGGGGATCAGGTGATCAAACCCGACCTGGTGGCTCCGGGCAACCTCATCGTCTCCCTGTACACTCCAGCGGACACTCTGAATCAGGAGAACCCGGGCAATGAGGCGCCCACCTCTCTTTACCAGACCAACGGCACCGGCGCCACTTCCAGCAGCTACTTCATTCTGAGCGGGACTAGCATGGCCACGCCCATGGTAACCGGCGCAGCGGCTCTGATGCTGCAACAGAACCCGGACTTGACGCCCGATCAAGTCAAAGCAGCGCTGATGCTCACGGCCTTCAAGGGCCTGCAACAATACGCGACAATCACCGATCCGACCACCGGCCAGACTTTTAACGAGCAGGCCGACGTCTTTACGGTTGGTGCTGGCTATCTGGACATCCAGGCCGCGTTGGCAAACACCAACCTGGCCCCCCCTACGGTGGGCAGCGCCCTCTCACCTTTCGCGGTGGAAGGCCCTAACGGCAATGTCGCCCTCGTAGTGAACGGCCCATCCGTGCTCGGAAGCAACGCGGTCCTTTGGGGCACCGGCGCAATGTGGGGAAACGCTGTTCTCTGGGGTACCGGCTCGACGGCCGGTGAGGCGGTTCTCTGGGGTACCGACTCGACAGCCGGTGAGGCGGTCCTCTGGGGTACCGGCTCGACAACTGGTGAGGCTGTCCTGTGGGGTACCGGCACAGCTGCCGGTGAGGCCGTTCTTTGGGGCACTGGCTCGACGGCGAGTGAGGCTGTTCTCTGGGGCACAGGTTCGACGGCTGGTACCGCCGTTCTCTGGGGTACCGGTTCGGCGCTGGATCAAGCGGTCGCCGTCCTTTGGGGCACCAGCAGTTTGCAGGCTAACAGTGTCCTCTGGGGTACCAAGAACTGAACCAACAACGGGAAGAGACCTCAGATGGTATTTGCTCGACCATGGCTACAGTCGAGCAAATACCCCTCGGGGTGAAATGGTTCATTTCCACCGTGTCCGACGGTCCGCGCATTGTACGGGTGGCAGGGCTTCGATTGGCCTGTAGTCACCGGATGACAAACAGTAACTTGCACTAAGGTTTGCCAAGATGGAGTTTTCCATGCCAATTCGAGCAAGAATCTTTATCGCCATCACCGCAGCGATTGGAGCCGGGGCGCTTGTGACATCCTGCCTGCACTGGCACTCCGACGATCTGGTGAAGTTTGGCTGCTACCTTTTGATCGCGATTCTGGCGTCCACGATGAAGGTTAGGTTGCCAGGCATGGAGACTACCATGTCTGTGAACTTCCTCTTCGTTCTCCTCGGCGTTGTGGAACTTTCGCTGGCCGAGACGTTGGTCATCAGTTGCACGGCCGCAGTGGTGCAGAGCCTGTGGAAAACTTCGAAACGACCGGAACCGGTTAAGGTTCTTTTCAATGTCTTCAGTTTGGCTTCCAACGGCGTTTGGATGACTTACTTCGCCTATCGCTTAGCGGCGGGGCCTCTCAGACACAGCATGCCATTGTTGCTCCTTGTGGCTGGATTGACGTATTTTCTGACAAACAACGTTCCCCTCGCCGTCGTCATCGCCCTGGTCGAGAAGCGCCCGCTTCGCGGAATCTGGGCGGAAACGCACTTCTGGACCCTTCCCTACAACCTGGCAGGTGCTGCCTTGGTGGGTCTTATCAGCTTCTGCAACCGTTACGTCGGTTGGCAGAATGCGCTCCTGATTGTGCCCGTAATGTACGGCATCCACAGGTCCTTTCAACTGTACCTGGCGCGCCTGGACGACCAAAAGAAACGCGTCGCGATCGAAGAGTTGCAAGTAGCAGCCGAAAAGCACCATGTCGAGCAGGTTTGCGCGCTCCATCTGCGCACGATCGAAGGCCTGGCTCTGGCCATCGACGCCAAAGATCATACGACCCATCAACATCTGCATCGCGTGCGCACGTATGCCCTCGAAATTGCAAAGGAACTCGGGCTCAGCAAAGAAGACACGGATGCTCTTCGAGCCGCGGCTCTTCTGCACGACATCGGCAAGCTGGCTGTCCCCGATCACATCATCAACAAACCCGGCCGGCTGACTCCGGAAGAGTTCGAGAAGATGAAGATTCATCCGGTAGTCGGCGCGGACATCCTGGAAAAGGTTGCCTTTCCCTATCCGGTGGCGCCGATCGTCAGGGCGCATCACGAAAAATGGAATGGCATGGGCTATCCGGATGGGCTCAAGGGAGAAGATATCCCCATCGGCGCGCGTATCTTTGGTGCTGTGGACTGTTTGGACGCGGTAGCCTCGGATCGCCAATACCGCAAAGCGTTGCCCCTGGATCAAGCGATCCAGCTGGTTGTGGAGGAGGCAGGCATATCCTATGATCCCAAAGTGGTCGAGATTCTTGCGCGCCGTTTCCGCGAATTGGAAGCCACTGCGGTCCTCGGTCTGGAAAATGCCAAGAAAGATTCATACAGCTTCACCGGCAGGGTGGAGCGGGGCGAAAAGCCGGGCGCCGGGTTTGAAGCCGACCTCAACCGTCGCCGCGGCAGCCAGGCAGACTTCCTCTCTTGCATCGCATCCGCCCGTCAAGAGGCGCACACGTTGTTCGAACTGAGCCAGGACCTGGGCAACTCCCTGAGCCTGGACGAGACTCTCTCCCTGGTTGCGATGAGGCTTCGCAAGCTGGTGCCGTACGATTCCATTGTCGCCTACATCCGAAAGGGCGATCTCCTGGTGCCCGAATTCGTCAGCGGAGACAACTATCGGCTTCTGTCGTCGCTGGAAATCCCGGTGGGGACAGGTCTCTGCGGCTGGGTCGCGCAGAACTCGATCCCCATCGTCAATGGGAATCCCGCGGTTGAGCGGGGATTCGTGAGTGACCCGAGGAAGGCAGTGGAACTCCGCTCCGCCCTGGCCGTGCCCCTCGAAGGTGTCACCGGGCCGGTAGGCGTATTGGCGCTCTATCAGGCCGAGGCGGATGCGTTCACCAGCGACCACCTGCGCATTCTGCAGGTCATTACTTCCAAGGTTGCCCTTTTCATCGAGAATGCATTGAAGTATCGCCAAGCGGAGAACTCGGCCACCATCGACTACCTTACGGGGTTGGAGAATGCAAGGGGTTTGTCTTTGCATTTGGAACAGGAGATTGCGCGTTGTAAGCGGGAGCATGCGACCGTCGCAGTTACCGTGTGCGACTTAAATGGATTCAAAAACATCAATGATCGCTATGGTCACCTGGCCGGAGACAAAGTGCTCAAACTTTTCGCCAACTTGATGCGCGAGGTGTGCCGCGAATACGACTACGTGGCGCGAATGGGCGGCGATGAGTTTGTAATCGTCGCGCCCAACATGTCGCCGGCTTCGGTCAGCGAAAGGTCAATCCTTCTCAGTGCCCTGGCGCAAGAGGCTGGCCGCGAAGTGTGTGGCAAAGATCTCTTGTCCCTGAGCCTGGGGGCGGCTTTCTACCCGCAAGATGGGGCGGACTCCGAGCAACTCCTGGCCGAAGGCGACAGAAGAATGTATACGGCGAAAAAACTTCACTACGAACGCCGCGAAACGATGACGCCTAACCTTGCCCAGCATGCCAATTTAGCATCCGTGAATTGAGACACGGCGCCGATAGGACCATATCGAGGAAAGCCACAGGTGACAGGTGAATTGGGCTGCATGGGGCCTTATTTCAACAACTGCAGGCTGACGTGTTGACGCCTGAAGCACTTGAGCGAGTCAGCGAAAGGGATATCGGGTCTTATATCGTCTTGCCAGCGCCAAAGAATCGGAAAAGAAGTGACTCTTCGACTTCCTGCGTGGAATCTTCCAAAGCGAAGCCCAATTGACACAGGATACAGGGCAATTGAAGGAAGCCATCGGCCGTGGATACTGCACGCTGAGTGAGTGGAAGCCTTTTCTGCCATCGAGAGAAATCGTCGATATAAAATGGCCGTCGCAAGCTGTTCAAATGCGATTCCGTGAAACAGTCGCATTGATTCCCGGAAAATTGGCGATGCTTCGGGGATACTTTACGTAGCGTCTTCAACCGGTAGCATTGCGAACTCCCGACTTTCGGACCCGAAGTAGCGCTTGCGCATCCAGAAGGCGACATTCACGAGCCCGATGAGCGCCGGCACTTCAATGAGCGGACCGACAACGCCAACAAATGCCTCGCCGGAATTCAGGCCGAAGACGGCCACGGATACGGCAATTGCCAGTTCGAAGTTGTTGCCAGCAGCAGTAAACGAAAGGGTTGCTGATTGAGCGTAGTTTGCACCGAGTCGCTTGCCCATCCAGAAGCTGACCAGGAACATGATGAGGAAGTAGACGACCAGCGGAAGTGCAATGCGAAGTACATCGAGTGGCAGCCGCACGATCAGGTCGCCCTTGAGGGAGAACATCACGAGGATCGTAAAGAGCAGGGCAACCAGCGTGAGCGGGCTGATGCGGGGAATGAAGCGCGTCCGGTACCACTCTTCGCTCTTGATCCCAATGAGAGCGAAGCGTGTAATGAACCCGGAAGCGAATGGGATACCAAGATAGATGCCGACACTCTTCGCAATTTGGACGATGCCTACATCGACAACGCTGCCCTGAAGGCCGAACCACTTTGGGAGCACTGTGATGAAGACCCAGGCGTAGACGCTATAGAAGAGCACCTGGAAAATGCTGTTGATGGCGACAAGTCCGGCAGCGTAATCCGCGTCGCCATTCGCCAACTCATTCCACACCAAGACCATTGCTATACAGCGAGCGATACCGATCAGGATGAGCCCGCGCATGTAGGTCGGCTCGCCACGAAGGAACACAATGGCAAGGCTGAACATGAGTGCCGGTCCAATGAGCCAGTTCTGGACCAGGGAGAGTCCAAGAACCCGCTTGTTGCGGAAGACATCGCCCAGCTTCTCATATCGGACTTTTGCCAGCGGCGGGAACATCATGATGATTAGTCCGATGGCAATTGGGATATTCGTTGTTCCACTCTGAAAGCGCTCGACAAACCCTGCTGAGCCTGGGACAAAGTGGCCGATGGATACTCCAATGGCCATTGCGAGAAATATCCAGAGAGTCAGGTAGCGGTCGAAGAACGAGAGTTTCTTTCGATGCAGTGGAGCGCAGATCTGGCCTTGCGTATAGGGTGTGCTGGCCATGTTCACTTGACCTCCGCCGCGCTTGGGCAGCAGACCGGAATTGGTAAGGGCGCGCCTTGAAGAGCAGTGAACTTCGCGGGACTGCAGCAAGCCTTTGAAAGACGCGCCCGGTCCGACTGCATCGCTCGCTCCTCCTTCAGCCACGCGAGCGTTTGGCGCAGGATCTGGGACGCACCGATGTTCGGCGGCATGACGATCCGATAATGCATCCACTTGCCGTCGCGCCTCGCCTCAACGATCCCGGCGCGGCGCAGATAGGCCAGGTGCCGGGAAATCTTCGGTTGGCCCTGCTCCAGAATCTCCACAAAGTAGCAGACGCAAATCTCCTGCTCTCCCATGAGGTTAAGGAGGCGGAGTCGCGTGGTGTCGCCGAGGGCCTGAAAGAAACGTTCGATGTTAAAGGTTGATGTTTTTCCCGCCATACCCTACTTATACGCCTTGACGAATGTGTTCGCAAGGGATATATTTGGTTTTGCGAATATATCACCCTATTGTGTTTTTGAGGAGAGTGTCATGGCAGAACAGATTTTGGAATCGGTCAAATCGAAGTATGGAGCGGTGGCGGAAAGCTCTTTGTCCAACGATCACGCAGGGGTTAAGGCCGTAGCGGAGGCCTTTGGCTACAGCCCTGAAGAACTCACCTCCATCCCGGCGGGAGCCAACATGGGCTTGTCTTGCGGCAATCCCACGGCAACGGCTCACATTAGACCCGGTGAGGTCGTGGTCGATCTCGGCTCCGGCGGTGGTCTCGACGTATTTTTGGCAGCGAAGATGGTTGGGCCGGAAGGCCGCGCGATCGGCATCGATATGACGCCAGCGATGATTGAACGCGCCCGAGCGAATGCCATGTCCGGCGGTTATCAAAACGTGGAGTTCTACCAATCGACCATCGATAAAATTCCGCTTCCTGTCGCCTCGGTAGATTGCGTCATCTCCAACTGCGTTATCAATCTCGCGCCGGACAAACCCGCAGTCTTCCGCGAGATCGCACGCGTGCTCAAGCCGGGTGGCCGCCTCGCGCTAAGCGACATCGCGTTGAAGCACGAACTGCCGGAGGCGGTTGCAAAGAGTGTTGCCGCTTACGTCGGGTGCATCGCTGGGGCAATCAAAATTGAGGACTACAGAGCAGGCCTGCTCGCAGCGGGGTTCTCCTCGGTCCAGATCGTCGATAGCGGCGCCAACCTCAACGCCTACGCCAAGGTTGAAAATCAATCGGGCTGCTGCTCACCTTCAATGTCCGCAGATAACGTCCAGGAGGCAACAAGCTGCTGCTCTCCTGCTCCCATCGCATCACCTTCACTTCATGAAGAACTGACGACGCTTCTCTCGCAGTATGACGTCAATGCAGCCGCAGCAAGCGTCAAGATTTATGCGATTAAGCCGGGCGGCCCGGTAGCGCAACCGTGCTGCGGTCCAAACTGCTGCTCCTAGAAGCTAGTTTTCACCGGAATTCAAAAGGAAGCCCATGCCACACTTCAACGTGTTATTCCTCTGCACCGGCAATTCCGCCCGCTCCATCATGGCTGAGGCAATCATGAACCGGCGCGGCGCGCCGAACTTCACTGCATTCAGTGCCGGGAGCCAGCCTGCTGGCGTCGTCAGGCCTGAGGCTCTGAAGATGATTCAGTCTGCAGGTCTCGGCACCGAGGGGCTTAGAAGCAAATCCTGGGAAGAGTTTTCGAAGCCTGGCTCTTTCCATCTCGACTTCGTCTTTACAGTCTGCGATAACGCGGCAAAAGAGACTTGCCCAATTTGGCCTGGACAACCCATGAGCGCCCATTGGGGTGTGCCAGAACCCGTGCTTCTAGCCCCTGGAACACCGGAATCTGCTCGAGCCTTTAGTCAGGCTTTCCAAATTCTCGAACGGCGGATATCGCTATTCTTGTGCCTTCCTTGGGAGAGCATCAGCAAAATTGCACTTCAGAGGGAAATCGAAGACATCGGAAAGCGATAGAATCCACGCTTCCGGTTCCAAATGGCTCGCATCCTGAGATTGCCGAAAGGCCCTGGCAATATGGGCTCACAGTTGTAGTTGCTAAAAGAGGTTGAATGACGCGAATTGGCATCAATGGATTTGGGAGGATGGGGCGGCTTGCGTTTCGTGCTGCGTGGGGACGAGACGATTTGTCCATCGTGCACATCAATGAGATCAAGGGTGGCCCGGGCACAGCCGTGCACCTGCTGGAATTCGATAGTGTGCACGGAAAATGGCCGAAACAGATGGAAGCAAGCGACGTCAGCATTTCGGTCGAGGGCTCTGAAATTGCCTTCACTGACAAAGATCAGCCCGGCGATGTTCCGTGGGAGACCTCCAGCGTCGATATAGTGCTGGAATGCAGCGGGAAGATGCTCACGCCGGAAGCTCTGAATCCATACTTTGCGCGTGGCGTCAGGAAGGTTATTGTGGCTGCGCCGGTCAAGCAGCAGGCCCTCAACATCGTGATGGGAGTAAATGACCATCTCTACGACCCCAACGTCCACAATATTGTCACTGCGGCTTCTTGCACGACCAATTGTCTCGCTCCGGTAATCAAAGTGATTCATGAGGGCATCGGGATTCGTCATGGCCTCATCACCACGATTCATGACGTGACCAACACGCAAACGATGGTCGATGCTCCGCACAAAGATCTTCGCCGCGCACGCTCTGCTCTCACATCACTTATCCCAACCACGACTGGCTCGGCAACCGCGATCACTCTCATCTACCCCGAACTCAAGGGAAAGCTCAACGGTGTCGCAGTGCGAGTTCCGCTGCTCAACGCCTCGCTCACGGATTGCGTCTTCGAGGTAGAGCGCGCGACGACTGTTGAAGAGGTGAACGCACTGCTCAAGCGTGCCGCCGAATCTGAACTTAGCGGAATACTTGGCTATGAAACCAGACCTCTTGTTTCGGTCGATTTTCTCAACGATCCGCGCTCCTCCATTATCGATGCTCTGTCAACGATGGTCATCGACGGTACTCAGGTCAAGATTCTGGCGTGGTATGACAATGAATGGGGCTATGTGAATCGCATGACCGAACTCGCGGCGAAGATCGCAAATTCGCTTCCAGCAAGGGCTTGAAAGGTTCTCAATCTTGAATGGCATGCGCAGCTACGCTCTGGTAACAGGCGCTTACTGGGGCTTTACGCTCACAGACGGCGCGTTGCGGATGCTCGTCGTTCTGCATTTCTATAGGCTCGGATATAGCGACATCACCATCGCATTCTTGTTTCTGTTCTACGAGTTCTTCGGTATCGTCACGAATCTGCTTGGAGGCTGGATCGCAACGCGGTCCGGCCTCAAGACCACGCTCTACGGCGGCCTCGCGCTTCAGATTGGCGCTCTGCTCATGCTCGCGGCATTGCAGCCTTCTTGGGCGCGCATTCTGTCCGTCACTTACGTGATGGCAGCCCAGGCACTGTCAGGCATCGCCAAAGACTTGACGAAAATGAGCGCGAAAAGCGCCATCAAGGTGGTCGTGCCGGAGGGGGCCGACGGCGCGCTCTTCAAATGGGTTTCCCGGCTCACTGGTTCAAAGAACGCCCTCAAAGGAGCGGGCTTTTTTGTCGGCAGCGTTTTGCTCGCGTCCCTTGGCTTCATCGGAGCACTCATTGCGATGGCTGCAGGGCTGGTTGCGGTGCTTCTCGGCACTGTTGTTGCTTTGCCATCGGACCTCGGTCGCTCGAAGAAAAAAGTAACGTTTTCGGCACTCTTTTCCAAAAGCCCGGCTATAAATTGGCTATCTGCGGCGAGACTCTTCCTCTTTGGAGCGCGTGATGTTTGGTTTGTGGTGGGCCTGCCCGTGTTCCTATCGCAGCTTGGCTGGACCTTTGCAGGAGTCGGCAGCTTTATCGCCCTCTGGTTTATCGGCTACGGCATCATTCAGGCCTTCGTCCCAGATATTCTTCGATCAATAGGACAAGAGAAGGTGGACGGACCGGCAGCGCAGCATTGGGCCTTCATTCTGCTCGTTATTCCACTCGGCCTGATTGGAGCCCTTCGCGCAGGCCTCGCCCCAAGTGCCTCCCTCATGATCGGGCTTGCCGCATTTGCCGTAGTGTTCGCCATCAACTCTGCGGTACATTCGTATCTGGTGCTTGCTTATACGGACGAAGATAGCGTCGCGCTCAACGTCGGCTTTTACTATATGGCGAACGCGGGAGGCCGGCTTCTGGGAACGATGCTTTCCGGGGTCATCTTCGAATGGGCGAGCTTTCAAGGCTGTCTTTGGGGTTCCGCAGCAATGGTCCTTCTAGCCGCTATCATTTCACTCAAATTGCCGCGCGGCAATCCCGTTAAGCTTGATGTCGCTGTGGAAGGTGCCGAGTAAGATCACGCGACTAACCATCGTAAAATAGATTGTTTGTTAAGGGAGGATCAGCCACGGAATTTGCTTATGAGGAGTTTATGGGAATTGCCGAAGATCGATGTAGCTTATAACTCAGAGTGAAAAAGGCTTGCAGTCGAAGATGAAATGCGACCTTTGTGTTTTCCATGCAACGGTCGTTGGAATTGCTCATCCTTAAGTGTAGTTTTCCAACTTCCAAATTGGAAATTGCAGCCTGCAATGAGTTCACGCAAGGTCAGGATATTGCGCTTCTTCTCAAACTCGCCATCCAGAGCGAGCCGGCCACTCAGTCGAAGAGTCTGGCTGAGGGACTGTCGATTTCTCCGTCCGAGGTATCGAAGGCCTTGAGGCGGTGCGCGGATGCGGGCTTAGTTCACGTTGAAGGATCTAAAAAGAGGGTGAACCGGACTGCACTGATGGAATTCCTGTCGCACGGATTGAGGTACGTCTTTCCGCCGGAAAGGGGCTCGATGGTTCGCGGCATCCCAACCGCGGCAGCGGCGGAACCCCTCAAGTCACGCCTTCCGGAGGATAACGAACCTCCTGCAGTCTGGCCGTATGCCGAAGGAAAAGTGCGCGGTATTTCTCTCATCCCCCTTTATCAGGGCGCGCCTAAGGCAGCTCTACGAGATCTAAAACTCTATAGTGTCCTGGCGCTTTGCGATGCGATTCGAAGCGGTAGAACGCGCGAACGAAACCTTGCGGTCGAACTTCTCGGAAAAGAGATCAATGCCTGATCCCAATCTCCCCATGCTGGAAGACGCGATGCGAAAACTCGCTCCGTTTTTGGGCGAGATCGTATTCGTAGGCGGCGTCACCTACGCTCACTTGATCCCTGGCGCAGATGTCTCCTTCGTAGATCTTCTTGACCAGAAGCCGGCCAAAAAGCGGGCCGCCACGCAACAAAACGCAACGCCCGCGCAACTGAAGATAGTCACGAGGGCTGGGAATGCGGCTTAAGTTGTTGAATTGATTGGTTGCGGGGGCTGGAT
>PMWR01000175.1 GCA_003166055.1 Acidobacteriaceae bacterium | reverse complement strand
GAACCTCCGACCCCCTGGTCCCGAACCAGGTGCTCTACCAGGCTGAGCCACTCCCCGAACTTGGGTTGCAGAGCGTATCGTTGGGGAGCGGCCTGGCGCGTTTGGCCCCTTGATTGCGCTTGAACCAGTGTAGCAGAATCCGCGCTACCGCGAAGACAACCAGCAGCACCCTTTCGCGCCAATACTCAATTCAAAAAATCCGCCTGACGCGCATCGCACGCCAGACGGACTCGGTTGCAATTCACTTGTCCCGCGAAGCTATTTCTTATCCGCGGCAGGCGCCACGCCGGGGAATATCCCTTCAAGCGGCGCGCGCCTCTTTTCTTCCAGGTCGGGTTGCGGCAGCGGTTTGCGCGGCAGCATCTGGTCGCGTTGCGCCGCGTTGTAGAGAAAGATCGCTTCGACAGTTGCAATCTGCTTCAAATCGGCGGGTTGCAGCCGCTCCACCACGTCTTCATTCGAGTGGTGCGTGCGGCTCTCGTAGTCCAGCGGATCCTGGATGAACTGAAACCCCGGGATGCCCACTGCGTCGAAGCTCAGGTGATCGGTGCCGCCGGTGTTTCGGTTGGTAATGGTGGTCACGCCCAGGTCCTTCAGCGGAGCAATCCACTGCGCAAAGATGGGCGCGATGGCCGTGTTGCCCTGAGTGTAGATGCCGCGTATCTTGCCGGAGCCGTTATCGACGTTGAAGTAACCGGAGACGAGCTTCTGCTCCGACTTCACTTCCAGCGGCCCAGCCGACCGCCGCATGAACTCCGGCAGTTGCATCTGGTCCGGCGCGGTCGAGGTCTTCGCCGACCCAAAGTGAATGGTGCAATATCCCTTCGAGCCGAAGATTCCCTCCTCTTCGCCCGTCCACAGCGCAATGCGGATCGTCCGCCGCGGCTTCACGTCCAGCGCTTTCAGAATGCGCACCGCTTCCATGGCCACAATGGTTCCCGCGCCGTTATCGGTGGCGCCGGTACCGGCGATCCAGCTATCCAGGTGGCCGCCGACCATCACAACCTGGTCCTTCAGCTTGGGATCGGTGCCCGGAATCTCGGCAACCGTGTCATACCCATGCTCATGTTCGCCGGTGACCTTGGTTTCCACGTCGATTTCGACGCTCACCGGCGCGTGCGCCTGGGTCAGCCGATAGAGCCGTCCGTAGCTCTCGATTGCCGCCACCACCACAGGCACCTTCACTGCGTTTTCGGCAATATAAGGTGTGCGCCCCAGCGTTGCGCCGTTGTCGTCGAAGAACGTTCCGCCCGATCCCCCGCCGTTCTTGGCGTCGCGGCTGGGCTCAATCACCGCAGCCACTTTCTCATCGGCAAAGAACTGGGCAATCTTGTCGATCAGCCGCATCCGCTCCATGCGTTCGCGCATGCGAGCCATCATCTCCGGCGGAAGACCGCCCGGGCCACCCCCTGCATTCCCGTTCACAGGAAACTCGGCCATGTCCGCCAGTTCCTGGTCGGTATAGCGCTCAAACAGCGCCTTGTCCACCGGCGGAACTGCACGCATGGCGCCGAACAGCACCACCTTGCCCGCCAATTTCCCCTTATATTGATCGAAGTCCTTTTCCGTTTGAATGCTGACGAAGACCACGTCTCCCGTCACCGGCCCGGGCGTGGACGGCGACCACGGCGTAGCCTGCACAATCAGCGGCGCCGTGTCCGGCACTGTCAACCGCGCCCAGGTATTCAGCTGAGTCCAACCCAGGCCAAATTCGCCCCAGTCTTCCAGGTGCGCGTTCTCCAGGCCGATTTTGGTCAGCGTGTCGCGTGTCCACGCATTGGCCTTGGCCAGGTTGGGAGAACCGGTCAGACGTGACCCGATGCCATCCATCAGCGCGGTGCCAAACTCCATCACGTGTGAGTGGTTCAGCCCCTCATCGCGGATCCGCTGGTACATGGCCAGGTCCAGCATTTCCGTGGCGGGTTGTATTTCCGTGTATGGGTCGGTGGCTGCGGGCGCGGGTGGAGCGGCTTTGGGCTTTTCAGCAGCGTGAACCAGCAATGCCGCGGCAAGACAGGCCGCAGGCAAGAGTCGAAACATTTTCCAAGGCATGAAAGGAATCTCCGGTCGGATCGGGTGTGCTTTCCGTTGGTTGGAATTGTAGGCTATCCCACGCCCCTCCCGCCCAAAAAGAATGGGAAGCCGCGCGCTGCCTCCCATTTCTGTGCCTTGCTTCCTGCACTCTTCCAGCGTTTCGCTTTAGCCCACCACCGGCTCCGCCTTACCCCAAGGAGATGAAACCTCGGTTCACCCTACAAATGCACCGTGCCCCATTCATCGAGCGCTTCTTGCTCGATGAGTGGGAGACCGCAAAGCCAAACGATCGGAGCCGGGTTTTTCCAATCCAAACCTGTTTCTTCCTAGTCGCTCTTATCCGAGCCGCCGTCCATCCCCGCTGGCAAATCCAGCGCTACCAGAGCAAACCGGGTATTGCCATCCTTGGGGGTTTCAAATCCTACAATGTGCTGGTGACGCCGCGACCCGGCCTTCAACTCCAGGCTGTGTTTGCCGCTGCCGAAATCCTCGTGGCCAATCTGCACATGGCCGCCCTTCTTGTCGTCCTCGCAGGTCAACCCTTCTGAGGTCGCGACGGGCGTACCCACCGCTGTATTCCCCTGGCATGTAATCACGTCGCCGTACCTGCCCAGCGCCTTCTTGTAGAAGGTGACAACCTTGTCTTCAGCGTCCGGCGTCGAGTAGCTCACCGCCCGCACCCGCAACTGCCACTCTCCAAAACCCATGTGAACATCCGCCGACTTGTGCTCGTCGTCGCCCTTCACCGATTGAGCGCCGGGATACACCGGCAGCCCCAGGTCCGAAGCCGTCGTCTGGTCGGTATTCACATGAACCCCACCAAAAGGCGTGTCCACCTGGACATTCTTATCCTCGCCGTTGGCGCCCTTGTCCACATGCACCCTGCATCCCGCAATCCCGGCCGCCAGCGCCAGCGCAACCAGCAAGCCCGCAGCCTTACTCATCCTGTTAACCACCATGGCTATCGCCCTCTTGCCCAGTTATACGCCCGTAAATGTTGAAATGTTCCTTCAATCGCACCGCTCCGCCAACTCTTCGTTCTGCCTTCGAAGTTTCTAATAGATGTCTTCGACTCGCGCGTGGAGAGAGAATCGGCAGCGGCAATGGTATCGTGGAACGCATGAAGAAGACGTTTACCCGCTCCGGCTCGGCGCTTCTGGCGGCCATCCTTCCCGCCGCAACTTCCCTCTTCGCCCAAATCCCAGCCCCGCCGCCGCCCACCGTCCTCATTCAGGTCCACGCCGCCCAGCCCACCGGCCCCTACACGCCCATCTGGAACTTCTTCGGTGCCGACGAGCCCAACTATCTCTACGCACCCAACGGCAAGAAACTCCTCGGCGAACTCGCCGCGCTCAGCCCCGTTCCGGTCTACTTTCGCCCCCACAACCTCTTCACCACCGGCAACGGCGACGCCTCGCTCAAGTGGGGTTCGACCAACGTCTACACTGAAAAACCAGACGGCACCCCGGTCTACGACTTCAACCTTACCGACCGAATTTTCGACACCCTGACCGCCGCGCACATCCGTCCCATCGTTGAAATCGGCTTCATGCCCGAGGCGCTTTCCACCCACCCCGAGCCCTACCGCCACACCTTTCCCAAGGGTGAAATGTTCACCGGCTGGACCTATCCGCCCAAAGATGAAGCCAAGTGGTCCAAACTTGTCCTCGCCTACGCAACCCACCTCCGCGATCGCTACGGCAGCCAGATCGCAAACTGGCTCTGGGAGGTCTGGAATGAACCCGATATCCCCTACTGGCACGGCACCCCCGCCGAGTACGATCGTCTTTACGACTTCACCGCCGCCGCCATTCGCCAGGCCCTGCCCAACGCAAAAATCGGAGGCCCTGAAGCCACCGGCGTCAGCGACCACTCCGAGCCGTTTCTGCGTCAGTTCCTCGAGCACTGCGCCCACGGCATCAACGCCGCAACCGGCCAGACCGGCGCGCCGCTCGACTTCATCAGCTACCACCCCAAAGGCAATCCCAAATTCGTTGACGGTCATGTCGTGATGAGCATCGGCACCCAACTTCGCGCCGTCGAACGCGGCATGCAGGTCATCTCGAGCTATCCCGAGTGGAAGCACACGCCCATCATCCTCGGCGAAAGCGATCCCGAAGGCTGCGCCGCCTGCCAGGGCAGCCAAAATGGCTACCGCAACGGCCCGCTCTACGGCGTCAGCGTTGCCGAAGCCACCATGCGCACCTATGAACTGGCACGGAAATACGGCGTCACCGTCGAGGGCGCAGTCACCTGGGCCTTTGAATTTGAAGACCAGCTGGCCTTCGCCGGATTCCGCGAGCTGGCCACCGGCGGCATCGACAAGCCCGTCCTCAACGTCTTCCGCATGATGGGAATGTTAGGTCGCGGCACAGGCCGCGATGGCGATCGAAGTCCCATCGAAAAGGCCCAGTGGCTCGCCACCGAAAGCAGCGCAGCCCTGCCGCTCGATGAGATCGTCGCGCACAGCGCCGTCGCCGCCCCCGACATCAACGCCGTCGCCACCATCAATGGCAATGAAGTCGACGTGCTGATCTGGAACTATCACGACGCCGACGTGCCCGCTCCGATTGCGCCCGTGACGCTTGTCGTCGATGGTCTCACGGGAATAAAAGTCTGGACGTCCAAGTTTCGCATGGACGCCGAACACAGCAACGCCTATACCGCATGGAAAAAGATGGGAAGCCCTGCGCAGCCCACACCCGGACAGAAGAAGCAGCTTGAAAAAGAAGGCTGGCTCACGCAGATTGTTCCCGACATCCGCTATCCCGTGTATGACGGCAAGAGGACGTTTAATTTGAAGATCCCGCGGCAGGGCGTGCTGCTGATTCGCCTGCGCCAGGAATGACGGATCAGTCGCGCTGTGACCGCGCCAGCGGTCCGATCAATGATTCTCAGCCCCATCTTCCTTCGTGCTGGCGCCAAACCAAATGCACGCAAAGAAAACAACCACGATGACCGGAACCACGAAGAACGGGGAAGCAATGTGCATGACCGAGACTCCTCTCCGTTAGAGTACCAAAAACCACGGCCCGTTTCCGAGGCCCTCCCGATTCAACAATCTCTCCGTGCCCCATCCATCGCGCTTTTTGCGATGGGTGGGAAGAAACAATGCCAGACCTTTCCATAAACCGGCTTTGAAAGGGCACGACTTCAGTCGTGCCGAAAGATGCAAAGAATGACGTCGGGCTTTAGCCCCTGCGGGACGTCCTCCCTTGGCGTCGCAGGTCTACGAAAAGGGCCCCTCCTGCGAGCCTTCCACAATCGTCCGCCCCACGAAAAATAATCACCGGCAATTTGCGTATTAATTCCCTCCGTTGGCGCACAATCAAGACATCGCACCTTTCACCCCATCGGGATGCCCACGCAAGCACCCGTAACCCCTTTGTTGCCTTATATCTGCAAAGAACTCCATTGCCATCAACCGCTTACAGCGCAGCCCCTGCCCTATCCCGTTGAAAAACAAGCCACTTATTTTCAGGGATGGGAGACGGGGGTATACCCAACTGCTCCATACCCTCTACTGCTTCGGTCCACCCTCCGGGTAGTCCACCCTGATGGTCAGAATCTCATACGGCCCGATTTTCGCTCTTACAATATCGCCCGGCGCCTTCAC
>PMWR01000376.1 GCA_003166055.1 Acidobacteriaceae bacterium | reverse complement strand
CAGCGCCAGGCCACCAAGGACGCAGGCAAGATTGCCGGGCTGGACGTGAAGCGCATTGTGAACGAGCCGACCGCGGCCGCGCTGGCGTACGGGCTCGACAAGAAGAAGGACGAGACCATCGCCGTGTACGACTTCGGCGGCGGCACCTTCGATATCTCCATTCTTGAAGTGGGCGAAGGCGTCATCGAAGTCAAGTCGACCAATGGCGACACGCACTTGGGCGGCGACAATCTCGATCAGCGCATTGTCGAGTGGCTGATTGCCGAGTTCAAGCAGGAGCAGGGTCTCGACCTCGGATCGAAGGGCAACGAGATGGCGCTGCAGCGCCTGAAGGACGCCGCGGAAAAAGCCAAGATCGAGCTCTCGACAACCATCGAGACCGAGATCAATCTTCCGTTCGTGACCGCGGACGCAACCGGGCCCAAGCACCTGGTGCGGAAGCTGACGCGCGCCAAGCTCGAACAGCTTGTGGAAGACCTGCTGGATCGCTCGCTCGAGCCCTGCAAGAAGGCTCTCGCGGATGCCGGCATCGGCGTGGACAAGATCGACGAAGTGGTCCTGGTGGGCGGCCAGACGCGCATGCCCAAGATCCAGGAGATGGTCAAGAAGATGTTCGGCCGTGAGCCGCATCGTGGCGTGAATCCCGACGAAGTGGTCGCGATTGGCGCGGCTGTGCAGGCGGGCGTGCTGGCCGGCGAAGTCAAGGACCTGCTGCTGCTCGACGTGACGCCCTTGACCCTGTCGATCGAGACGCTGGGCGGCGTGGCGACTGGGATGATTCCACGCAACACAACCATTCCGACCAAGAAGACGGAGACGTTTTCGACGGCTGCGGATTCGCAGACGGAAGTCGAAGTCCACGTGTTGCAGGGCGAGCGTCCGCTGGCGGCCCAGAACCGTACGCTGGGCAAGTTCAAACTGGCGGGCATTCCTCCGGCGCCGCGTGGCGTGCCGCAGATCGAGGTCACCTTCGACATCGACGCCAACGGCATTCTCAACGTGACGGCCAAGGACAACGCCACCGGCAAGGACACGCGCATCACCATTACTTCGAGCTCCGGCTTGAGCAAGGAAGAAGTGGAGCGCATGGCCAAGGACGCCGACGCACACGCCTCCGAAGACAAGGAGAAGCGCGAGGAAATCGAAGCGCGCAACTCGCTCGACGGGCTGGTCTACAACATCGAAAAGATGCTGAAGGAGTCCGGCGATAAGATCGAGGGTTCGGAGAAAGCCGACGTCGAGACGGAGGTTGCCCAGGCAAAAACGCTGCTCGAAGGCACGCCGAAGTCGAGCGAACTGAAGGCCGCGCACGAGAAGCTGACCCACGCAAGCCACAAGCTGGCCGAAGTGATGTACAAGGCCAGCGCAGCGGCTGCGGGCGGCCAGGCTGCTCCGGTAGCCGATCAACCCGCCGGCGAAGCAAAGAAAGACGAAGGCGTGATCGACGCCGAGTATGTCGACGTCGACGAGAAAAAGTAAGCGGCGTCAGCGTTGTTAGCGGAGTTAGCTAATCAGCAGGTCAGCGGGGTGGGCGACGGTTTCGTTGTCCACCCCGATCTACATCTCAGACCTTTGCGGTATTTTCTCGCATTTTGGTACAAAAGCGGTGCCCGTGGCCGAAAAACGACAGATGAGGGTATGAGTCTGACGCTTAACAGTGCGGATGCTTGGAGGCATCCCACAATGACAGGACTTCAAAAGCTCAGGATATTCGACGACAAGCGGCATAACCCAGCGGTCGGAAGCTGCTACGGAAGGACGCTGCTGGGACGGCTCCTGGTCGTCGGAATGTCTCATTACGGAGATGAAGGCGATGTAAGATGGCCCGGATTCACGCACATGATCGTCGGCCAAGTGATCGAAGGGAAAAGGAAGATCCCCTACTTTACCAAGATTGCGTCGCTCTTCCGATCTGAAAGCGGAGACTCCTATTTAGTGCCGGAGTTTTATTCGGCCATTGCGTTTTACAACTTTTTGCCGGACCACTTCGTTAGGCCAAGGCAGATGACCACACAAGAACAGTGCAAGCATCCCGAAACCCAAAGGTTTCTTTTCAAGGTAATCGATCTACTGACGCCTGACCACATGATCGTGACAGGTGAGAACCTGTGGCGGCTTCTTCCTGCGTATCATCCCGACGATTCCGAGATATCAAGGGTTAGCGACGATTCGTCAAATCTCGATATTCCGTTTGAATCAAAGGAGACAGAATGCTTCTGGTATCGCAGAGCTGATGGTGGTTACTGTTTGGTCGGTGCTATTACACACCCGTCTTCGTGGCGCAAATTCAGCGAGAAACGCGAAGAAATCGGCGAGTGGACGGCCAAATTCATTGCAAGGAGACACGCATGACCGGGAGAATTGCCGGGCTCCCAGGTCTGGATTTCCAGACCTGGGATAATGAGGTCGGATCATGACCAAGCATGGCGAAGACATTATCCGAGGTCTAAAACAGGCTCTGGCCATTGTCGATGGGACCGCGCCCGAGGGCTCGTACGTGGTGCATACGCCGGAGGAGATAGAGGCCAGGCAGGCGGCCAAGCGGCGGGAGGATTTTGCGCAGTCGAACGAGCCGCGCCTAGAATAGCTTCAACATCAGCACGGCGGAGGTAGCCAGTGGACCACTCGAAGATAATCATGATCGACCCCGGCAAGCGCAGCGGCAAACCCTGCATCCGCGGACTGCGCATCACGGTGGAAGATGTGCTCGGCTATATGCACGCCGGAATGACTCAGGGAAAAATACTGGCCGACTTTCCGGACCTCACCGAGACGGATATACGAGTCTGTCTGGCATTCGCGGCAGACGGCGAATAACGAACGCTGCCTGGTGTTTGCCTGCAATCATGTGTGGTGCTTTGGCGGTCTCCATCTATACCGTGTTCCGTGTTACGATAAACGTTAAGCATGATTCAGTCCTTTGCCGACGAGGAAACGGAAGCGGTCTACCTGACCGGAAAGAGCCGGCGATGGAGCAGGATTGCCCGGATTGCCGCACGTCGATTGCAGGCGATTGATTTCGCGTCGGCGATTGAAGATCTCAAGAATCCGCCGGGCAATCGGTTGGAGAAGCTCAAGGGCGACCGAAAGGGCTGGTGGAGCATCCGTATCAACGACCAGTACCGGGTGTGCTTTCGCTGGGACGGCAAGGATGCATGGGATGTGGCAATTGTTGATTATCACTAAGGAGAACCGGCTATGAGTATTCCGCGGAAACACAACCAGCG
>PMWR01000179.1 GCA_003166055.1 Acidobacteriaceae bacterium | reverse complement strand
CCGGCGGGGCAAAATTGTATTTATCTTCCGGCATGGCCTCTGCTGCCGAGACAAACTCCTGCTCCATTCCGCTGAGAAGTTTGCCATAGGTTAGGGACGGGGACATCAGTGTGCCGACGGCCGGCTTGGCGGGCGCGGTGGCCTGGGCAAGAGCGAGCGTGGATGCAGCGGCCAGCAGACAACAACCGAGAATGCGGCCGGAAAATGGGCCCCCGATGCGGGTCAATTGGCTCATGGATTTTCTCCTCCCGCGGCTTATACCGCGTGAACGCAATGTATCACTCCAGCGCCGATTCTCGACAGTAAAAGCCCGCGAATCTTCCATTGGCTCCAGGCTGCTTCGCGCAATATCCCAATTGCCCGTACAATTTATATATAGGAGACTGACCCGATGCGACGAGTCTATATGGACGCCAATGCCACCACGCCCCTGCTACCGGAGGTGATGGAGTCTATGCGCCCCTATTGGATGGAGCACTTCGGCAACGCCTCCTCGATCCACCTGCACGGACAGCAGGCGCACAAGGGTGTCGATCAGGCTCGCGAGACGATGGCAGAATTCTTCAACTGCCACGCCGCCGAGGTGGTTTTTAACTCCGGAGGCACCGAGGGCGACAACACGGCGATCTTCGGCCTGCTGCACCCCGGCGATCACTTCATCACCACGTCTATCGAGCACTCGGCCGTCATTCAGGCTGCCAATCGGATGGCGCAATACGGCGTGGAAACAACTTTTGTAGCGCCCCAGCCCAGCGGCCTTATCGACCCGACGGACATCCTGCGCGCCATCCGCCCCCAGACCCGCTTAATCAGCGTCATGCTGGCCAACAACGAGACCGGGGTGCGCCAGCCCGTTGAGGAGATCGGCAAAATCGCCGCCGACACCGGCATTTTCTTCCACATTGACGCGGTGCAGGGCGCGGGCAAGATGAAGATCGACGTACGCAGCATCGGCTGCCATCTGCTCTCCATCAGTGCCCACAAGGTGCACGGCCCCAAGGGTGTGGGCGCCATGTTTGTGCGCCGTGGGACTCCCGTCGAGTCGCTGCTGGTGGGCGGCAGCCATGAACGCCGCCAGCGCGCCGGCACTGAGAATGTCCCCGGTATCGTGGGCCTGGGTAAGGCCGCCGAGCTGGCCATGCACTCGCTTGGAGATGGCACCATCGATCGGCTTGCTGTCCTGCGCGATCGCCTTGAGGCTGAAATCCTCCGCATCCCAGGGACCGGGTTGAATGGGGGCGGAAGCGTCGAGGGCAAACCCGTTCCCCGCGCCGCCAACACCACCAATATCTGGTTTGACAACCTGGAGGGCGAGGCGCTGGTGATCGCGCTGGATTTGAAGGGCGTTTCCGTCTCCGGCGGATCGGCCTGTCACTCCGGCGCAACCGAGCCCAGCCATGTGCTCATGGCCATGGGCGTGAACAAAACCCGCGCCCGCGCCAGCCTGCGCTTCAGCCTGCTGAAAACGGTGACAGAAGCGGATGTGGACTACCTGCTGCAAGTGCTCCCCGAAGCTGTACAGCATTTGCGCGCGCTTTCGCCGGTTGCGGCGGGAACGCTGGGATAGAATCCTTCCTATACGCGGCAAAGGAGCCCGGGCGAGTGTACGACACAACAGAACGCATCCAGATTTGGCTGCTGATTGTGTTTCTGCTCCAGATCGCTTCTTCAGCCGTGCTTGACTCGACCCAGCTGAGGAGCAGGATCTACCACCTCACTGGAAGGAAGCCTGGACTTCTATCCATGGGGTCGGGACGTACCTTCCGGTCTACGTTCTGGCCAATTTGGGGCATCTGGCTCGTGAACAGTTTCATCAGAGAATTCTCCCGGCGGCCCGCCGCACACGCCCAGTTCCATTGGCTGCTATGGCAGAAGATTGCAGTCGGAGCGATTTACGCCGCTCTACTCCTCTTCATGGCAGTCGATTTTCGCTCTGAGATGCGTCTTCGAGCGCTTGGAACATTCCGTCTCTCACGGGGCAAGCTCTTTCAGGCTGTTGGAATCCTATCGAAGAAAAGCAAGTTCTTCGGTCTGCAGGGTGCGCCCCTCTTCGTCATTCCAGACGCGAATTTTGACACAATGGCCACGCGAGCGTCGCGCGGAGTTGTGTTACCGCTCGGTTTGCTTGACCAGTTGAGCCGCAGCGAGATCAAAGCTCTGGTCGCGCGCCAGATTTGTGTACAGTAACGAAAGTTTTACTTCCCCGTCACATGGATCCTGCTTTGCTGCAATGTCGTTATGGCCGCCTTTATGGCGGCTGTTGCGCTTTGGCCCCGCCTCGGCACCCCGATCATTTGTGCGCTGTGCGCTGCTATCATGGCCATTGAGCTCGTCGCAATCGAGCGCTGCTCGCCGCGCATGCTCTTTGAATCCGACCTCCGCGCAATTCGCCTCTGCGACAACCCAGAGACG
The DNA here is from genome assembly GCA_003166055.1 of Acidobacteriaceae bacterium. Next base: position 14,075 of record PMWR01000179.1, on the reverse strand, counting down.
TTCTTCTCAGCCGTTGGCGGGTTCTCCCGATTCACCGGGGCACCTCTTAACGAGCAAGAACTGCAGAAGCTTGGCAAAGCCGCTTCCATCTCTCACCAGAGGATCAGCGAATTGCTCGCCGCAAAGGACACAAAGGCTGAAGACCGTTTTCCCACTTCTGGCTCTTATATGGACACAGGTCTGTAGAATCGTAATAGGCACGCAGATTCCCCATGACCGAAAACACCACCATCGCCGTAGCCATGTCCGGAGGGGTTGACTCCTCGACGGTTGCGGCTATGCTTGCGCAAACGGGTGACAGCGTCGTCGGCCTCACTCTCCAGCTTTGGGACCAGACCCGCCTGGCCGGCAAGCACGGCATCCCGGAGGCTCCGAAGGCCGGCCGCTGCTGTTCTCTCGATGACGTGTATGACGCTCGCCGCGTCGCCGAGCACCTCGGCATCCCCTATTACGTCGTCAACCAGCAGGAGCGCTTTGAGCAGGACGTCGTGCGTCCCTTCGTCGACGAGTACCTGCACGGCCGCACGCCGATCCCTTGCTCGCTCTGCAANNAACCATCTCAAGTTCGACGCCCTCATTCAGACCGCTCGCTCCATTGGCGCAGGCCGCGTCGCCACCGGCCACTACGCGGTCAACGAATTCGATCCCGAGCGCCAGCGCTGGATCCTCAAGCGCCCCGCCGATCTGGCCAAGGACCAGACCTATTTCCTCTTCGGCCTCACCCAGGAGCAGCTTTCCCGCACGCTCTTCCCCCTCGGCAAGCTGACCAAGCCCGAGGTGCGCGAAGTCGCCCGGCAGCGTGGCCTGGCGCTGGCCGAAAAGCCCGACTCGCAGGAGATTTGCTTCATTCCCGGCGGCGACTACAAGCAGTTCATCACCGCGTATCTCGAGGAGCAGGGCGAGCAGGTGCCCGAGACAGCCGGCGAACTGGTCGCTTCCTCTGGGGAAGTGATCGGCCGCCATGAGGGCATCTTCAACTTCACCGTGGGCCAGCGCAAGGGGCTTGGCGTGAGCTCACCCACGCCCCTTTACGTGCTCAACATTCACCCGGACAGCCACCGCGTCACCGTAGGCGCCGACGGCGAGCTGGCCACCCGCACTCTGCGCGCCGGCCGCCTCAACTGGATCAGCATTCCCGGGCTGACCGCTCCCATGCGCGTGAAGATCAAGATTCGCCACCGTCATGAGCCGGCTTGGGCAACGCTGGAACCTGCCGGCGATCCTGGTGAGGTCATCGCCACCTTCGACGAGCCGCAGCGAGCCGTGACGCCCGGCCAGTCNNGAGCTCGGTCCGGGCTGAAGCGCTTGGTTTCTATGCCAGAAACCACTCCCATTGCTCCTGGGTCAGCGGGACCACGGACAACCGCCCGATCACCACCAGCGGCGAATTCGCAAAGATGGGCTCCGCCTTGATCTCCGCCAGCGTCTTCGGACGCTTGAGCCGCTTGCCCACCTTCACTTTCACGATCGGCACTTTGGGATTGACGGGGTCCACGCGAACCACAGATCCGGTGCCGACGGCGGTACGCTCATCGCCGGTGTGGTAAAAAATCCACTTTGTCCCCGCCTTCATCTCGCGCAGAAACTTCACTGCTGTTGGGTTCGTGACGCCATCCCAGATCGTTTCCTTGTCGCGCAAGAAGTCGTCGAAGGAGTAAACATCGGGCTCCGTCTTAAAAAGGAAGCAGATCATATCGGTCCATCGTAAGGCAGGGAACCGGAGGAAGGGAACAGCGAAAGCACAATCTCTGTGCTACTCTGTCGCCATGACGAGCAATGCCGCAGAAAAACTGGTGAAGCAGGGCTATCAAGCGCGCCGGGAAGATCGGCTGGTGGAGGCCAAGACCCATTTTGCAGAAGCCGTCGATTTATGCCGCAAAGCCGACACCCAGGCCATGCTGGCGCGCTCTCTTACTGGACTCGGGCAGATTGAGTCGGACCTGCATGATTCCTGTGCCGCGCTCACCCATTATGAAGAAGCAGCGGCCATTTATCGCACGTTGAATGATCCGCTCGTTCTGGCTCACACTGTGAGGCATGTCGCAGACATCCTGCGCCGTCAAGGCCGACTGGCACAGGCCGCGCCCTGCTACATCGAAGCTCTCGCCATCTATCGCAGCGACGGACAAACACCGCCGCTCGATCTGGCCAACGCCATTCGAGGCTACGCGCTTCTCCGGGGAGACGCAGGCGAAAGCGAGGAGGCAAGGAAACTATGGCAGGAAGCAGGCCATCTTTATGCCACAATTGGCGTAGAGGCCGGTGCGGCCGAGGCCCAGCGTAGGTTGAGTCTTTGAACGGCTGACCCGCCGACTCGCTAGTCCGTTACAATCAGTAGAATATGATCCGTTTCTCAACCGCAGGCGAATCCCACGGAGAGGCTCTCATCGCCCTCATCTCCGGGCTTCCCGCCGGCGTCCCCGTCGATATCGAGTTCATCAATCGCGAGCTTTGGCGCCGTCAGCAGGGCTACGGCCGCGGCGGCCGCATGAAGATCGAATCCGACAAGGCCCACATCCTTTCCGGTGTAAGACACGGGTTGACAATCGGCTCGCCCATCGCAATCGAGATCGTCAACCGCGACTGGAAGAACTGGGAAGAGAAGCTGCCAGTCGAACCTGGCGACCCTGCGAAGCACCAGGCTGTCGCCTCGCCGCGTCCCGGACACGCCGACCTGGCCGGAGCCCTCAAATACAACTTCCCTGACGCCCGCTATGTGCTGGAGCGCGCGTCGGCCCGCGAGTCCACAGGCCGCGTCGCCGCCGGGGCCCTGGCCAAGCTCTTCCTTCGCACTCTCGGGATCGAAGTGCTGAGCCACGTCATCCGTGTGGGCCGCGTCGAACTCGACCGCACGGCCACCTGGGATGACATCGCCGCCGTCGCCGCCAAAAACGAAATCATGCTCAGTTGCATCGATCCCGCCACCGAAGCCCGCATGAAAGAGGAAGTCGAGGAAGTCTCGCGCACCGGCGACACCGTGGGCGGCGTCTTCGAGGTAGTTGTTCATGGCGCTCCCGCCGGTCTGGGCACCTACGCCAACTGGGACGAGCGTCTCGACGGCCTCCTGGCCTGGTCCGTCATGAGCCTGCAAGCCGTCAAAGCCGTCGAAATCGGCCGTGGCGTCACCGCCGCCGAGTCCTTCGGCTCCAAGGTCCACGACCCCATTCACTATGCGCCCGAGAACACGGGTGAGGACGCGTCGGCCCGGCCCACCCGCTTTACCCGCCCTCACAACAACGCGGGCGGCATCGAGGGCGGCGTTTCCAACGGCGAGGATATCGTGATTCGCGGCTATCTGAAGCCCATCTCCACTCTCCGCCGCCCGCTCGAATCGGTGCGCTTTGACACCCGCGAGCCCACCAGTGCAAGCTACGAGCGCAGCGATATTTGCGTCGTCCCCGCCGCTGGTGTGGCTGCGGAAGCCATGGTGGCGCTCACTGTTGCTAGCTTGGCCCAACAGAAGTTCGGCGGCGATTCGGCACTCGAAATGAAGCGAAATTTTGATGGATACATCGAACAAATAGGAAGGTTTTGAGTGCCAAAAGCCAGATATGGAGTAGTTGGACGAACGAAATGATTCTCAAAATAGTCAAATATCCCGAGCCGGTGCTGTCGCAGCCCGGTGAACCGGTTACCGAATTCAACGCCGGATTGCACAGGCTGGTTGCCGACATGTTCGAGACCACCTATGCCTCACAGGGCATCGGATTGGCCGCACCACAGGTGGGCGTATCGAAACGCGTCACCGTGATTGACCTCAGCATAGGCAAGGAGCCGGAGAAAAAGCTGGTGCTCATCAATCCCGAGATCATCTTCCAGGAAGGCAAGATGTACGAGGAGGAAGGCTGCCTCAGCTTTCCGGACATTCGCGAGAAGGTAGTCCGCGCCGCCAAAGTCCGGATACGTGCCCAGGACGTGCACGGCAAGTGGTTTGAGATGGACGGCGAAGAACTGCTTTCGCGCTGCATGCAGCACGAGATAGACCACCTCGACGGCATGCTGTTCATCTTTCGCATGAGCGGCCTGAAGCGCGACCTGAACCTGCGCAAGATCCGCAAAATGCAACGCGAAGGCAAGTGGTAGAGCCCATGGCCCCGACCCTGAAGCTGGTCTTCTGCGGAACGCCCCAGTTCGCCGTGCCCACCCTTGAAGCGCTGCTCGCGGCCGGTCACGAAATCGCGCTGGTTGTCTCGCAGCCTGACCGCCCCGTGGGTCGAAGCCAGCAGTTGACCGCTCCGCCCGTCAAGCAATCGGCCCTCGCCGCCGGCCTGCCCNNCAGCCGGAGAAGATTCGCAACAACCCCGAGTTCCGCGCCCAGCTTGAGGCAATCAAGCCCGACGCCATCGTCGTGGTCGCCTACGGCCGCATTATTCCCCCCTGGATGCTTGCGCTGCCGCGCCTGGGCTGCATCAACCTGCACGGATCTTTGCTTCCGAAATATCGCGGTGCGGCGCCCATTCAATGGGCTGTGGCCATGGGCGACGCCTTCACCGGCAACACCACAATGCTGCTCGAAGAAGGCCTGGACACCGGTCCCATCCTGCTGCAGCAGACCATCGAAATCGCGCCCGAGCAAACCGCCGTTGGCCTCTTCGATATTCTCGCCCACGCCGGCGCGCCATTGGTGGTTGAAACCCTCGCCGGCCTGGCCAATGGAACCGTCCATCCTCAGCCGCAGAACCACTCCTTCGCCACCTTTGCCCCGCTCCTCGATCGTGANNAGCCTCAGGCCAACCCGGCCAGGTTCACATTGAAAACCATCGGCTCTTCGCCGCCTGCGCTGAAGAAACGTGGCTGGAATTTCTTGAAGTTCAACTCGAAGGGAAAAAACGCTTGGCCGCCGCTGAATTTCTGCGCGGAACCGCTCTCGCTCACGGCGCTCGACTCGGGGATCCGATTCAGTGACAGTCCCGCGCAAGGCCGCGCCCAAGGATCGCAAGACGCCGATATCCGCCGCACGCAAAGCGGCATTCGACGTGCTCATCGCAGTTGAACGCGGTCACTCCCACTCTGACGATTTGCTACGCGGCAAAGCCGTCAGCGCTCTTTCGCCGCCCGATCGCAATCTGGCGACAACGCTTGTTCTTGGCGTGCTCCGCTGGCAAATTCGCCTCGACCACCAACTGCAGGCCCTGCTCAAACACCCCAATGCCAAACTTGACACTGAAATTCGGATCGCGCTTCGTCTCGGCGCGTTTCAACTGCTCCATCTGGATCGCATTCCCGCCCGCGCAGCGATCGACGAGAGCGTAGAACTGGCCAAGCAAGCAGGCCATCGCTTCGCCTCCGGAATGGTCAACGCCGTTCTGCGCAAGCTGGCAGGTGCGCCGCAACAAAGTTTTCCGGAGGATTCCGTAGCGGAACTGGGACTTGCGCAGGCTCATCCCGTCTGGATGGTCGAACGCTGGGCAACCCTCTACGGCATTGAATCAGCCCGCTCAATCTGCCACCACGGCCAGAATCAGCCGGTTCTGACGATTCGCTTGGAGAATCACGCCGTCGAATCCGAACTCGCGCAAGCTGCCATAACTTCGGAGCCCGGCGACCTGCTCGCCGCCTCACGCACAGTGGTCTCAGGCGACGTGACGGACACNNGCCGCGACGGAAAAATCCTCGATGCATGCGCAGCCCCCGGGGGTAAGACGCTCATCCTGGCCGAACGCAATCCTGCAGCAACCATCGTCGCCTGCGAGTCCAGCGCGCCGCGACTCGACCAGTTGCGAATTCGCCTGGCCCCTCACGCCGATCGCATTGAGTGCCGCCTCGCCGACGCGACGGCGCTCCAGGAGGAATCAGTCTTCGACCTCGCGCTGGCCGACGTGCCGTGCAGCGGAACCGGCACGCTGGGCCGCAACCCCGAAATCCGCCACCGGCTGCGACCTGAGGATCTGCCGCGCCAGGCCGAACGCCAGCACGCCATCCTTCGCGCTGCCCTGCGCGCCGTTCGTCCCGGTGGCCACGTGGTTTATTCAACCTGCTCGCTTGAGCCTGAAGAGAACGAGCAGGTCGTCGCCGCGGTGCTCGCAGAAACCCCCAATGCCCGACTGATTTCGCTCGCGTCTTGTATCGACATTCTGCTCTGTAAAGCGATCCTCACTCCATCAGGAACGGAACGCCTCCGCCAATGCCTCACACCTGAAGGCACTCTGCGTCTGCTCCCCGGAGCCTTCCACACCGACGGGTTCTTTATTGCGCTGATTGAGAAGCAGTCCTAACGATCTACGCGGTCTTCTACTCCGCCGCCAGTCGCAACTCTGCATAGTCGCGTCCAAGCAAGCCGCACAGCGCCTCCACCACCAGCTCATGATCGGCGCGCTGCGGCAGGCCAGAGACTGTCACGCTGCCGACCAACCCAGCGCCCACAACCGTTAGCGGAAACGATCCGCCATGCGTGGCATAGTCGGCCAGCGGCAGGCCCTGCTGTTCGGTGAGCGTCTCATTCTTCGCCTTCAACTTCAGCCCAATCGCGTAAGAACTGCGATGAAACCGCGCCACCACATTGCCCTTGCGCCGCACCCACTCCACATTGTCCGGAACTGTGCCTTCCATCGCTGTATAAAAAAGCGGCTGCCCAAATTGCCGCACGTCGATCACAACAGCCAGCCCCCGCTCCTCCGCCATCGTCCTCAAGCGCACGCCCAGGTCCCACGCGGTCCGCGCGTCCAGCCGCGGCAACCGCAGCTCGCGCTCCTGCAACGCCACGCGTTCCATATCTTCGCTTAGTCCCATCTTTGTGCGCTCCTGAACTCCGCTCTCAATCTTAACTCCGCTAACGACGCCAACCCCGCTAACTCCGCTGCCGCCCTCTCATCCCTCCGCGCCTTCTTCCGAGGCGATGTCGCTGATAGGCACAATCCCGAGCCGCTCATACACAGGCCGCATTTCCTTGCGGATTCCTTTCAACCGCGTCCAGAACCACAGCGCGCCGAGGATGCACGCAACGCCGCTTACCATCACCGTGCGCTGCGCGCCGATGGCATGTGCAAGGCCGCCGGCCAGCAGGCTGCCGAAAGGCGCCATGCCCACAAACGCCATGGTGTAGTAGCTCATCACCCGCCCTCGCACATTCTCGTCCACCAGCGTCTGCAAAATGGTGTTGCTTACCACCATTCCCTGCATCATGCCGAATCCCGTGACAAGCATCATCAGCATGGAGAGCCAAAGCACGCTCGAAAACCCAAAGCAGATTAACCCCACGCCGAACGCCACCGACGCAATCGGGATCATTTTTGTCAGTCCGCGAACCGACTTCCGCAGCACCAGGGCCAGCGCGGAGACCAGCGATCCCACGCCCACGGCGCCCATCAGGAAGCCGAGCGTGTGCGGGCCGCCGTGCAGCACCTGCGCGGCAAAGATGGGCATCAGCACCATGAACGGCCAACCCATCAGGCTCAGCAGCGCAAACAGTAGAAGAATGGTGCGGATGGGCGCTGAATTCGCCACATAGGTCCAGCCTTCTCGCAATTGCGCAACCATCGTGGTTGTCGCGCGCTCCATCATTGCCCGAGGCAGCCGCATCATCAACAGAGATGCAATCACCGCGATGTAGCTGACGCCATCGACGAGAAAACACCAGCCCTCGCTGCTCACGGCAATCAGCATGCCCGCCAGCGTGGGACCGATCAGCCGCGCCGAATTCACCATGGACGAGTTGATGGCGATGGCATTCGACAGGTCGGCCTTGTCCTCCACCATCTTCACCATGAACGATTGCCGGCCCGGCATGTCGAATGCATTGATGAAGCCCTGCATCACGCTCAGTGCCAGAATTTCGTAGATGTTGATGCGGTGGGTCAGTGTAAGCCATGCCAGCGCCAGCGACTGCACCATCGCCAGGCTCTGCGTCCAAACCAGCAGCGCCCGCCTGTCCATGCGGTCCACAATGACGCCGGCCAAGGGAGCGAGCAGAAATGTTGGAATCTGTCCCGCAAATCCGACGAGACCCAATAGCAGCGCCGATTTGGTGAGGCGGTACACCAGCCAGGAGATGGCAATGCGCGTCATCCATGTGCCGATGAGCGAGATGCTCTGCCCGCCAAAGAAGAGACGAAAGTTCCGGTGCCGCAGTGCCCGCCACGCGTGCGAGAAGTCGCTCGGTCCGGACACCGGCCCTTCAGATGTATTGTGCAGTCGTTTGTTTTCAGTCATGCGACTCTAATTGGATGCGTCACACAGTCAAGCTGACTCGCAGCTTTCCTGACCCCTGATCCCTGACCCCTGTTCAGCTATTTCGCCACCGTCAGCTTTACTTTCGTGCTTTGGTCCACGCGCGATCCGGCTGGTGGTTGTTGCGCCACCACCGCCCCCGGCTTTATCGGTTGCCTGAGCGGGCCGTCTCCGCTGGTCATCGGACCAATCGGTACATCGACAAACGTGGGCGGCGCGGACTCGATGCCTACCTTCGCCAACTGAGCCTGCGCGCTCACTACCGGCAGTCCGGTCAGGTCGGGCATCACATAGCCGTCGGGTGCTTCATCGTCGGGCGCGGCCACCAGCAGGTTGATGCTGGGCCGCGCAATGCCTTGAGCATGTGCCGGCGGATCCTGCGCCAGTACCGTTCCTTCCGCGGCCCGTCCAAAGGGCAGGCGCGCAGTTGCGCCAACTTCAAGCCCTACGCGCCGCAATTCCAGCGCCGCCACGCGTTCCTCCCGGCCCACCGTGTCCGGCACTTCCACTTTTTGCGGCCCCAGGCTCTCCGCCACGCGCACGCGCCACGCGCGACGTACCACCGTGCCTGCCGCCGGCGACTGCGTCAGAATATGTCCCGCGGCCACGTCGCCCGAATAGTAGCGATTGTCCACATCCAGGTTCAGTCCCAACCCCGCCGACTGGTTGCGCGCATCGGCCACCGTCATGCCCTTCAACTCGGGCACCTGCACTTCCGCTCCGTGAATGGCAAAGTGCATGGTGGTGATGGCCGCCAGCAGCGCGACTGCCACCAGCAGCATCAGCAGCGACGCCACCTGGAAGAAGTTCTTCACCGTGCTGCTGTTCATGCCTCGGGTTCCCCGTCCGCGAATACAATCTCGTAATCGATCTCCGCGGCCTTCTCCAGCATCTTCGATACCGAGCAGTATTTGTTCTTCGACAGCGATACCGCGTCTTCCACGGCCTTGCGGCTCAAGCGCCCGGTCACCTCGTAGGTCAGTTTGATGTGCGTAAAAACGCGCGGCGCCGTCTCGGCCTGTGTTGCCGCCGCCGACACTTTCAGGCCCACCACCGGCTGCCGCTTCTTCTCCAGGATCGACACCACGTCAACGCTGGTGCATGCGCACAGCGCCATCAGCACCGCTTCCATCGGACTCGGCCCCTGTTCGTGTTTCGGCTCCGCGTCGAAGAAGATTGAATTGCCGTTCTCAGCAATCCCCTCGAAAATCGTTGAACCCTTCCATTCACTGTGTGCAATCATTCGACCCTCCCTTTCTGACTTTCTCGCGTCTCACCGTAGATTATCCGTCACCGGCTCGGGATGAATCGTGACCCGATACACCTCCGGGCACTCCAGCTTGAAGCGGTCCTCAAGCCCGGTGATTACTTCGTGTACCCGCTGCATCGTCAAGTCGTCCGGCAGCGTGCAATGGCATGAAACTGAAATATGCTCGCCCGCTCTACCCACCAGCGTTTCATGTACATCCACAATCTCGGGAAAAAACTGCGCAGCGGCCCGCAGCGCCACTTCAATTCTGCGGTCTTCGACAACGGTCTCCTCCGGCTGTTCGATGGTGGCCGGCTCGCTTTCAATATGCGTCAACACTGAATCGATCTCCGGCGCCTCGCGCAGAATCTCGGCTTCCATCGCAGTCACAAACCCATGCGCCACTTTGAGCGGCATCTTCTCGTCCAGCTCCACATGCAGTTCCACGCGCAGCCGCCCATGGTGCGATTGCACGCTCAACTCGTGTACGTTCACGTTGTTGCGCGCGGCCACGGCACGCACCCGGTCGAAGATGCTCTCCGTCCGTTCTTCGCGGGGCACCGTGTGAATCACTACATCGGCTTTAGGCAGCGCGCGGTGTGCCGCTTCAGTGGCATCCCGCACCAACTCGCCAGTGTGTTCAAACGTGAAGCGCCGCGGCAGCGCCAGTGTGAGGTCGGCAAAGTAGCTTGCGCCCGCGCGCCGCACCCGCGCCTGCTCCACCGCCAGCACACCTTCCACCTGCTCCACCTCGCGCACCAGCCGCTGCCGCGTCTCCGCCGGAACTTCGTCCGTCAGCACCGCCACCGTTTCGCGGCCCAGGTGCAGCGTCATGCGCAAAATCATCAGCGAAACCACCACCGCCGCAAACGGGTCCGCATAGCGCAGCCAGCCAATGCCGAAGCGCATTCCCACCCAACTGGCGCCCAACCCGCACAAGACTGCCAGCGTCGACCAGATGTCGCTGGCGAAATGAAATGCGTCTGTCGCCAGAGCCGGCGAGCCCGTGCGTATAGCCACGGCACGCAGCCGCCGCGACCGCCAAAAATCCACTGCAATCGATGCCAGCAGCACCAGCACCGGCCACACCGAGTGGCGCAGTTCCACCGTGTGCTGGAAGATCCGCAGCATCGCTTCCCAGATGATCCAGGCGCACGAAACGGCCATCAGCCCCGCTTCGCCAAACGCGGACAGGTTCTCAAATTTGCCGTGGCCGTAGGTGTGATCTTCGTCGGCCGGCTTGTCGCTCACTCGTATTGAGAAGAAGGTCAGCGTCACGCCCACCAGGTCCAGCGCCGAGTGGGCCGCGTCTGACAATACGCCCAGCGATCCGCTCAGCAGCCCTGCTGCCAGCTTCAGCACGGTCATCGCCGCTGCTGCCACCATGGAGTGCAGCGCCACGCGCCGCTTCGCAGCGGAAAGCGCGGCAATACCCTCGACTGGCGGACTGGAGACGGCGGAACTCATCGCGCTCCTAGGCTATCGCATTTGCTTGCGTCAGGTCCGTGCCCCGGTATACAGGCCCGCAATCCCAAACGTATATGGCTGCCACGCGCGGTCCTTATAGCCAACACCGCGCATCATCTCCAGCATCTCCGACGGAGGCGGAAAATTCCCAACCGAAGTAGGCAAATACTTGTAAGGTCCCTCTTTACCGCAAATGAGCCTGCCGATCGCAGGCAGCACACGCCGAAAGTACACCGCGTATACCTTGCCGATCAGACCGCCCGGCTCGGCGAAGTCCAGAATCCCCAGCTGCCCGCCCGGCTTCAGCACGCGGTGAAACTCTTTTAGCCCAGCCTCGTAGTTGGCAAGGTTCCTGAAACCGAAGGCCGTCACAATCAGATCCAGCGACGCATCCCGCAGCGGCAAATGCAGCGCGTCCGCCTCGAGAGCCACTGCATAGGGCGCACGGCCCGGCTTCGAACTCTCGGCCCCGCAGCTGAATTTCTTCGCTCCCCGGCTCAGCATGCCGCGCGAAAAATCCGCCGCCAGAATGGGCTTCGCGCCAGACGGCCTGCGTTTCAGCAGCGCCATGGTCATGTCGCCGGTCCCGCAGCAGATATCAAGCACCGCCGCATCGGGATCGGCGAGAATCATCTTGAATTTGCGCGCAGTCTTCCACCACCAAAGCCGATCCACATTCGCTGACAAAACGTGATTCAGCAGGTCATACCGCGGCGCAATCGAGTCGAACATCTGCTGCACAGCCCGCGCCGCGTCCGCTTCATTTTGCGTGCCCACCGGCTTGGCGCCCACCACACTCATTTCGTTTCTCAAGTTCCCGCTGACCTGCTGCTTAGCCGACCTGCTGGCTCGCTCGTTCCGCCGCAACCGCCAGCATGTATCCCACCGCAGCTTCCAATTCCGGCGGCGTCANNATCCTCCACCACGCCCGCGTCGCCAATCCCCACCGGCAGTACGAAGCGCCGCACACCGCCAACGTTCTTCTTGTCGCTTCCCGTCGCCGCCACAATCTTTGTTGCGCGCAACTTCAACGGTGGCAGCGGCCCATACAGATGGATCAAGCTCTCCAGCCGTTCGAATTGATGAGTGCTGATCGTCCCCCGCTTGCGCGCCAGCCACAGCGACGCCACCATGCCCCACCCCACCGCCTCGCCGTGCAGCATCGCTTTGTATTCCGTCGCCGCTTCCAAAGCGTGGCCCACCGTGTGGCCCAGGTTCAGAATCATGCGCAAGCCGGTCTCGCGCTCATCCTTGTTCACGACCGCCGCTTTCATCCGGATCGACGACGCAATCACTTTTTCAAGAGCCTTAGCATCGCGCCCGAGCACTTCGTCCACATGCTCTTCCATAAATCGCACCAGCGACCGGTCGCGAATGATTCCCGCCTTCACGCTCTCCATCAGCCCGGCTCTCAGCTCGCGGTCCGGCAGCGTTCCCAGCACGCCAATATCGGCGAATACCGCCAGTGGATGATGAAAGCTTCCAACGAGATTTTTGCCTTCCGGCAGGTTCACGCCCGTCTTGCCGCCCACACTTGAATCCACCTGCGCCAGAAACGTCGTCGGCACCTGAATGCAGGGGATCCCGCGCATATAGATCGCGGCCAGAAAACCGCCNNTGGCGCAACAACTTCTCCACACTGGCCAGCGTCTTATGCTTTTCACCCGGCTCCAGAAACAGCACCACGGGCGCATCGGCAAAGGACTGCTGCAGGGTGTGTCCCCACAACGCCCAGATCGGCGCCGAGGTCAGCACAAAGACACGTCGCGGCAGCTTTCCCGCCACGCGTTCAATCCGCGGCGCCAGCGTCTGAATCAGTCCGCTGCCCGCAATCACGTCGTATTTTGCCGAAGGTGTCTCTACTCGTATCGTCTGCACGCTGCTTCCATCCTAATGGACGGCTCTGGAGCGGAACCAGAGTCAGCGTGCTCTTGCTGGCTGCAATCCGGGTGGCTTTTTCTTTCACCCAGCGACAAAGACCCGTCGCCGGGGACCCCGGCTTGAGGAAACAGCCACATAGCGGTTTGCTTCCGCGATACATCGACTCTGGTTCCGCTGTAACCGCCGAACTCAGTGCGGCGTCTCTGCCTGAACAACCCGGCGCCAACGCACAGACCAACTTCGCAAATGCAAAAACGGCGGAGCTGGTATGCTCCGCCGTTCTTGCACAACCTGCTGCCTGTTTCCGCAGCGATTGGTTACTTGTGCCCGCCGCCGTGTCCGCCGCCGCCGGCATGTCCACCGCCGCCACCGGCATGTCCACCGCCGCCGTGCGATGCCGCTGCGTGACCAGCGCTGGAACGAGTTGCCGCATGTCCGCCGCCGCTACGCGCCGCTACCGCATGTCCACCGCCGCCGCCGCGTGCTGCATAAGAAGCATGTCCGCCGCCACCACCGCCGCGGGCATAGCTGCTGCGACCGGCCGCTTCACCACCCCCACCGCGATAGCTGCCTCCGCCGCCGCCTCCAAACCGATGCCCACCCCAGCCGTGGCCATAACCCCAGCCGGCCCATGGGCCCATGCCCAGGAAGATCCCGTTATAGAAATATCCTGGCCCGTAATAGCCATAGGGCGAGCAGGCATACGGCGCATAGTCATAGTAGCCATACTGGCAAGTCGGTTGAACCCCGATGCCGACAACAATCTGCGCCTGAGCCGCCGGCGCCAGGGCCATCCCCGCGAACAATGCTGCAGAACCGATAATCGTTTTGAGTCCACGCATAAGTGACCCCCCTTAAGGCGTCTGCGGTTGCTTTTGTGAAGTGGGATGCTCCGATGGGGTCAAGACATATCCGCCAACAGCAGCCACCATAAGGATTTTGAAACCGTCCTCGGTATCCCTCACAATGTCGGGGGTTGAGTGTCTATCTATCCTTACGTTCTTGACTCTAGTCCTCACAATCGCCGCCGTCTGAGCAATAAGGAGCATGCTGAGCAAAGCGAAAGCCTGCCCTGAGCGTAGTCGAAGGGGACCTGCTTCTTGTCATCCTGCCGCAATAGGGGCGGTAAGCAATGAGGTCCATGCGAGCGTCTGCCCCACCGCAGGTGGGTGATAGCCTCAAAGGTTATGGCATTGCCGTCCGAAGTGGATTTTCTGGTGATGGGCGCGGGCGTCGCAGGCCTTCGCGCGGCCGTGGAACTGGCTGCTCACGGCGAGGTTCTGGTGGTTACCAAGGAGTCCCTGGCCGAGTC
>PMWR01000511.1 GCA_003166055.1 Acidobacteriaceae bacterium | reverse complement strand
GCAGGGGTGGCGATGCGGCTCTGATCGCCTTTTGCCGAGCCGGCGGGGCGGATGCCGGGGGTGACCAGAATGCCCTGAGAACCGGTGAGAGCGCGGAGGGCGGCGACTTCCTCAGGGGAGGTGACGAAGCCGCGGATGCCGGCGGCGAGGCTCATGCGGGTCAGCAATTCAACCTGCTGGGCGGGGGAGCGCGGGATCCCGATGGCGTTGGTCTGCGCCTGATCCATGCTGGTAAGGACGGTGACGGCGAGGAGTTCAGGGGGATGGGCGAGGCCGTCGAGCGCAGCGCGGGCCGCGGCCAGCATGGCGGGTCCGCCGGCGGCGTGGACGTTGACCATGTGCACGCCCAGCGCGGCGGCAGAACGAACCGCTCCGGCGACGGTGTTGGGTATGTCGTGGAACTTGAGGTCGAGAAAGACACGGTGGCCGCGCTTGAGCAGCGGTTCAATCACGGCGGGGCCGGCGGCGGTGAACAACTCCATGCCGACTTTGAACCAGGTGCAGGCGCCCTCAAGCCGCTCGACGAGCGCGGCGGCGGAGGCGGCGTCGGGGAAGTCGAGGGCCACGATGAGGCGCTGGCGCGCTTCTTCCAGGGGGTCGGCGACGGGGAGAGCGGCCGTCCGCGGGGGGGCGAATGTGGGGTTCAGCCTCTCTGGGATGGGCATCCTTCAATCCTAAGACATTCTCTGTTTTGGTGGTGGGAAAATCGTCAGGCCTGGGCAGCGATGGGCTCGGGGTTGGAGGATGAGCGGACCTTGACCTGATCCTGGGCCGGCAGGAAGCGGCATAGATACTCGATGGGGTCTTGGGCGGCGGCCATCTGGCGGAGGTGGTATTTCCAGACATCGGGCTTGATGGTGCGGCGGGTGAAGGGTCTGCGCGTTACCTGCACCACGTCGCCGCTGGAGGTGACCCTTGGATAGGTGATAGAGGGAATCATAAGGCTCATTTTGGCGCCGCTGCGCCAGAAGCAACGGGCGAATTCGTGGGAAAACAAAAGCGTGTAATGACGGCCTTCGCCCGCGAGCAGCGAGAGAGCGTGGTCGGCGCCGGGCCAGATGGGCTGTACATTGGACTGGAACCAGTGGCGGAACTCGAATCCGTTGAATTGAGCCTGATTGAGCAGCAGTCGCAGCATCTCTTTCCGATTCATTTCACTAATCCTTTTTGAACGCACCTGCAGGTTGAGCGGCAATCTGGAAACCCCTCGGGAATGAAAGCGGGGGACGAATGTTTTTCAAAATCTTCTAATGTTGAATAACGAGAAACGGACCGAGGTTCCCTTTTTTGGCGCTGCAGGGCGCTGTGAGCAGAGCGGGTGCAGGTGGGAGAATTGAAGTTGAGGGCTGAGGGTCTGGATGCGCGGATTTGTTTTGGGACTGGTGTTGTGGATCGTGGCCAGCGTGGGTTGGGCGTCGGAGGTACACACGAATCCGCTGAACCGCGATCCGCTGGTGCGCGAGGCCCTGGAGCACTTCTACAACCTGGACTATGGGGGAGCGGTGGAGCGGTTTGAGCGTTTTCACGCCGCGCATCCGGGCGATCCGCAGGGGACGGTGCTGCTGCTGGAGGCGGTGGTCTTCCAGGAACTCTACAGGCTGGACCTGCTGGACACGACATTCTATGCCAACGACGGGTTCCTGACCGGGAGACACGCCACCGTGGAGGACCAGAAGACGCGGGACCGGATCATGGCGCTGGCGGATGAGACCGTTCACGAAGCGGACTGGCGGCTGGGCAAGAATCCCAACGATGTAGACGCCTTGTATGCGCGGGGCTGGGCGCGGGCGCTGAAATGCACGTACGTAGCAATGGTGGAACGGGGCTTTGGCAGCGGGTTCCACCTGGCGACGCAGGCCAGGGACGACGATATGCGGGTGCTGCAACTGGACCCGGACTACGTGGACGCGAAGCTGGTAGTGGGAGTGTATGAGTACGTGGTGGGAGCGCTGCCGCTGCCGTTCAAGTTTCTGATCGGATTTGCGGGCATTACGGGTTCAAAGAGCAAGGGGTTGGCGATGCTGACCGACGACGGCAGACGCGGCGTGGTGACCAGCGTAGAGGCGCGGACGGCGATGGCGCTTTTTCTGCGGCGCGAGGCCCGGTACAAGGAAGCGATTCAGGTGGTGCAGGGGCTGAGGAAGGAGTATCCGCGGGACTACCTGTTTGCCCTGGAAGACGCCAATCTGCGCAAGGATGACGGGGAAGGGATGGTGGCCGTGGAGGCATATCGCGCGATCATCGCCGCGAACGCCAAGCCCGGTTATTACTACTCGGCGCGGATGGAGCTGACCTATTTTGGGTTGGGCGACGCGCTGCGCGGGCAAAGACACTATGGGGAGGCGGCGCAGAGTTATGAGCAGGCTGCGTGGACACCGGATGTGGGACCGGAGCTCAAGATACGGTCGCTGCTGGCGGCGGGGGAGTGCCGCGATTTGAATGGCGAGAGGCAACTGGCAGTCCGCGACTATCAGCAGGCCATCGATGCCGGGCCTCAGACTTCGCGAGCAGATACGGCAAGAAAGCGGCTGCGGTCGGCCTATCATGGGAATTAGAGCGGAAAAGAAAGAAGCAGGTCCTCGGCTCAGGATGACAGTCGTTCTCTCTTATATGCTTCTACAACAATCGTTGTGATGGGTTGGGGATCGACTCGGCCACGCTCGGCGAATGGAACCGGCGGAGCTTCCACCGCGTATGTCAAGATGAATAGGGATTTTTGCTGGAGGAGTCCGTCATGGCTGTCTTTTGTCATCGATGTGGAACTGGATTACCGACGAGCGCGCGGTTCTGCTCGAATTGCGGGTCAGGGATTCCCGTGACAGCAACCTACCCCGGTACGCCGCTGGTTCGGCCGCGGGTGGGGCGGATGATCGCCGGAGTGTGCCTGGCGTTGGCGCGGGCGAATGGCTGGGATGTCGCCGTGGTGCGGATTGTTACCGTGGTGGCGTTCTTCTGCTCGGGTGGCATTGTGACCGTAGCGTACCTGGCCGGCTGGATTGGGATTCCCGAAGAGCCGTTTGTACTGCCGGGGGCATATCCTCCTGGTGGGGGAACTTATCCGCCGGCGGGGACCTATCCACCGTCTACGGGAGCGTATCCTCCTTCATAAGACGCTCCATGAGGGGCTACTTGAGGGCAGCTTTTAAATGAAGGGTACCTACGAATCGAACGGGGCACGGCTGAGTTTTCGGGATACGGGTGCGGGGCAGGTGGTGGTTTTTCTGCATCCCACACCGCTTGACCGCGAGTATTGGCGTCCGCTGGCCGAGGGATTGGCGGGCGTGCGGGCCATCATTCCCGATCTGCGCGGGCATGGCGAGTCGGAGTTGGGCGCGGTGGAGTCGCTGCCGGTGGGTGATTTCAAGCTGGTTCCCGATGCTCCGGCGCTGACCATGACGCAACTGGCTGCCGATGTTGTTGCTCTTCTGGATCACCTTGAGATTGAAGAAGCCGTTTTTGCCGGTTGTTCCATTGGCGGCTCCGTTCTGCTGGAGCTTTGGCGCATGGCTCCGGAACGCGTGACGGGGCTGGCGTTTGTGTGCTCAAAACCGCAAGCGGATGCTGAGGCGAATCTCAAGAAACGTGCCGAGAATATTGTGAGCGTGCGGACCAACGGCACAGGCCCGTTGTTTGACGGGATGGCGAGAAGTCTGATTGGGAAGACAGCGCAGGAGCGGCGGCCGGCGATTGTGACTGAAATGCGGGCGCGCATGACGGTGACTGCAGCAGCGGCTGTCGCGGTGCAGGCTGGGCTGGCGACGCGGCCGGATTCTTTGCCGACGGTTGCGACAATCAGCGCGCCGGTGCTGGCGATTGCCGGGGGCGAGGATCCGACGGCAAGTCCCGCAGAAATGGAAACGTACAGCGCTGCGCCGGGAGGATGCGAGTTTCATTTGCTGCCGGATGCGGGGCACTTTGCGGCGTACGAGCAGCCGGAAAAGGTGGCGGCATTGCTGGCGGAGTGGCTGCGGCAACCGGAAGATTGACCACCTGCGGTGGGGCAGACGGCGCTCAATCACTGAACAGAATGCTGTAGGCTCAAGAGAGCGTTTTCGCATTGGAATCTTTGCCTTGACCTCATCTTCTATTCCGTCGTCGCGTCCGTTTCATCATCCTGAGAGTGGTGCTCCGCTTTATTGCGGGAAGGTTTCACTCGAGGCGCTGGCCAGGAAGTTTGGCACACCGCTTTATGTGTATTCCGCCGATCAGATTTTGGAGCGGCTGGGGCTGTTTCAAGACGCGCTGAAGGGGCGCGAGCACCTGGTCTGCTATGCGGTGAAGGCGAACTCGGCGCTGGCGGTTCTGAAGCTGCTGGCGGACCGGGGGGCGGGGTTCGATATCGTGTCGGGCGGCGAACTGGATCGGGTGCTGGCTGCTGCGCCGGGGGCGGTGGGCCGGGTTGTTTTTTCCGGGGTGGGCAAGACGGCGGCGGAGATCGACCTGGCGCTACGAGCGGGCATTCTCGAATTCAATGTGGAGAGCGAGGCGGAGCTGGCGTTGCTGGCACGGCGCGCGGCGAAGTTGAAGGCGACTGCGCGGTTTGCGCTGCGCGTGAACCCGGATGTGTTTGCCGATACGCATCCATATATTTCGACTGGGCTGCGTGAGCACAAATTCGGTATCGATATACGGCAGGCGCTGAGGATTTACAAGAGCGTGGCGGGGAATCGCTGGCTTGAGGCGCACGGGGTGAGCGTGCATATCGGGTCGCAGATCCGCTCGGCTGCACCGTTTGGCGCCGCGATGGCGAGGGTGAACAAGCTGGTGGGCGATTTGAGGCGCGAAGGGATCGTGTTGAAGTCGATTGACGCCGGCGGTGGGTTGGGGATCGACTACCATGGCGGGGCTTTTGACGCGGCGGCGAAGGTGCGGGAGTATGCCGGGGCGATTGGCGACGCGCTGGCCGGGTTTGAGGGGCGGCTGCTGCTGGAGCCGGGACGATTTCTGGTGGCGCAGGCTGGGGCGCTGGTGGCGCGCGTGCTGCAGGTGAAGCGGAATGGGAAGAAGACGTTTGTGATTACCGACGCGGCGATGAACGATTTGATTCGGCCGGCGTTGTACCAGGCGCATCACGATATTGTTCCTGTGCGGCGGCGAGCGGGAAGGCCGCGGACAGTGGATGTGGTGGGGCCGGTGTGCGAGACTGGGGACTTCTTCGCGCGCGACCGCAAGCTTGCTCTAGTGGAGCCGGGAGACCTGGTGGCGCTGCTCGACGCGGGTGCATACGGGATGGCGCAGAGTTCGAACTACAACACGCGGCCGCGGGCTGCGGAGGTGCTGGTGGAGGGCGGGAAGGCGCTGCTGATTCGAAGGCGGGAAACGATGGCGGATTTGCTGGGGCCGGAGATGAACCTTTCACAGAAGTGACGCGTATCACAGTGAATTGTGAGACTTGCCCCGCCTCCGGGGCGTCCTGATACTGTACTTCCGGAGGATTTTTACGATGCAAATCAGGATGAAGCTGGCGTGCGCGCTGGCGGTTGCGGGCGTGGTGTTGGGAGTGTCCGCGGCTGGGTATGCGGATTCGCTGGCGGTGAAGACGGAACAGGGCAAGGTTCACGGCAAGACGATCAACGATGGCAAGGTGAAGGAGTTCCTGGGACTGCCTTACGCTGCCGCGCCGGTGGGTGATTTGCGCTGGAGGGCGCCGCAGACGGCGGCGAGCTGGAAAGGCGAGCGGGATGCGACAAAGTTCGGGGCATCCTGCGCCCAGAACCACGTATTCGACGATATGGTTTTTCAGGACGCAGGGCCGAGCGAAGATTGCCTTTTCTTGAACGTCTATGCGCCAGCCGATGCGACGAGCGAGAGCGCGTATCCGGTGATGTTCTGGATTCACGGAGGGGGCTACTCGGGCGGCGGCGGCTCAGAGCCGCGGCATAATGGTGACCTTCTGCCGACCAAGGGCGTCGTACTGGTGACCATCAACTACCGGCTGGGGGTGTTTGGTTTTCTAGCCACCGCGGATCTGGCGAAAGAGGCGGATGGAGCGGCAGGGAACTACGGGCTGATGGATATGGTGGCCGGTCTCCAATGGGTGCAGGACAACATCGCGAAGTTTGGCGGCGATCCGAAGAATGTGACGATTTTTGGGGAGAGCGCGGGGTCGTTTGCGGTGAGCTCGCTGATGGCGTCGCCGATGGCGAAGGGCCTGTTTGCGAAGGCGATTGGGGAGAGCGGCGCGGCTTTTGGCGATACCCTGGCGACTGAGACTCTGGAAGCGCGCGAGAAGAAGGATGGGGAATGGGTTGATTCGCTGGGCGTAAAGAGCCTGGCGGAGCTGCGGGCACTGCCGACAGCGAAGATTCTGGAAGCGGCGGCGGCCAAGGGCGCTGTGCATTTTTCAGAGGACATCGACGGCAGGTTCCTGACTGAGCAGGTGCCTGCGACGTATACCGCGGGGAAACAGGCGCATGTGCCGCTGCTGGCGGGGTGGAATCGCGATGAGTTTCCTTATCTTGCCAAGGATATGACGGTGGAGAAGTGGAAGGCATACGCGGCGGAGCATTTCGGTGATCGGGCGGAAGAGTTCCTGAAGCTCTACCCTGGCGAGACGGATGAGCAGGCCGTCGCGTCGGCGATCGCTTACGGCAGCGATTCGTGGATCGCTTTCGGGACATGGAAGTGGATTGAGGCGCAACGCAAGACGGGGGATTCGCCGGTATACCGCTATCACCTGGAACTGGCCGCGCCGACCAGCAAGTTTCATCCGGGGTCGTTTGCGTTCCATTCCGACGATATTGAATACCTGTTTGGCACGCTGGATACGCGGCCGGGGGCAGTATGGCGTCCCGAGGATCGCAAGCTGAGCGAAGAAATGATGAGTTACTGGACCAACTTTGCCAGGACGGGCGATCCGAACGGGCCGGGGCTGCCGGTATGGCCGAAGTACGACAAGGACGATTCGCTGATTCACCTGGACAGCACGATTACGTCAGGGCCGGATGTGCTGCGGCCGCGGTATGAGTTTTTGCTGAAGGGGATGCCGGCGGGGCGGATGTAGATTTTCCGGGAGCTGAAGCCCCCGGCTCCTTCCGGTCAAGGGTTGGGGTTCATGCTGTCCCAGGTCTCAAACGCGAGACCTGGGGCACCCGGCACCCGGCGGATGTAGTCCAAGGAAGATAACCGGAACGCAAGAAGGGCCACCTGAGGGTGGCCCTTCTTGCTGCAATCAAGGAAGCGAAAAGATCAGCGGCTGACGCCGGCGGCGGAGGCAAAGGCCGCGGATTGCGTTGGGGGTGTCGTGCCGGGTGTGGGCGGGGCGGCGAAGGAAGAGTTCCTGGCATTGATGGCGCTGGAATAATCGGGGCCAAGGCCAAGCTTCATGAGGGCGCGGGAATCGGGCATCAGCTTGGTCTGCCAGCCTTGATCGGCCTGGAACTTTTGCATGGCTGCCTCAGTGGTGGCATCCCACCTGCCATTGGCCTCGGTGGTCAGGTAGTGCTCGCGGATCAGGGCCTGCTGAATCTGAGTTACGCGGTCGGGCTCAATGGCCTGCTGTCCGTGCAGGCGATGGGATTTGGCAATGGCTTTGTGGGTGATGCGCGCATGGCCGCTGGCGGCGGCCCGGTGGGTGCGTGTAGCAAACGCCGGTGACGCGAAAAGAGAAGCGGAGAGGATGATTGCCAAGCTCGCTCGCGAAAATAGCACGATAATTCCACCTTTAATGTGAGCAAAATTGACCAAGAATATCTAAATTCATTCTATCGGAAAGTCCCGTCCTGCAACGAGAAAAATCGCCGAATCATTGGAAATGTAACCTTTTTTGGAACTACGCCGACGGTGGGAATGTTTGCTTTTCCACCGCCGGCGCATTCCTGGATTACTGCAGGGTTCCACCTATATAGTTGATTCCATTGTCGGGATGACGCGGATCAACGACCTCGAAGACCACGTCGTCGCCCATTTTGAGCTTTCCGACCACGGCGTCGTATTGATCCTTGGTTCCGGTTGGTTGTTTGTTGATGCGGACAATGACCAGGCCGGGTTCCAAGCCCTGCAGGTCAGCGAACGAGCCGGAGCGAACGGACTGGATGAGAACTCCGGAAATGTGGAGCTTGGCGGTGGTGGAGGGGGAGATCTCGCGAACCATCATTCCCAGTTTGGCCTCGCCGGCATCGCCCTTGTCGTCCGGTCCGGCTTCAGCCTGTAGGTTGGCCTGGTCGGCGAAGACCTTGTCGAGATCGCCGATGGTGGCCGTGGTGTCGCCTGGCTTGCCGTCGCGGAGATAGCCGAGACGGATGGTCGATCCGGGGCGGCGCGTGGTGATTTCGTTGACCAGATCGTCGCCGTCCTTGATGGAGCGGCCATCGACGGTGGTGATGATGTCGCCCACCTTGAGGCCGGCCTTCTCAGCGGGGCCACCGGGTTGGATCTGCTGCACCAGCACGCCGTTTTTGAAGCCGTAGACGCGATTGACCGCGCCGGACAGCCCTTCATTGAAGCGAATGCCAATGGAGCCGCGGGTGACCTTGTGGCTGGAACTGATGAGGTCGTTGTAGATATCGACCACGGTATTGGACGGCATGGCGAAACCGATGCCCTGGTAGCCGGCCGACTGAGTGTAAATGGCGGTGTTGACGCCGATCACTTCGCCGTTCATGTTGAGCAGCGGGCCGCCGGAGTTGCCGGGATTGATGGCGGCGTCGGTCTGGATGAAGTGCTGGAACTGGCCGCTGGCGCCGGGCTCGATGGTGCGGTTCTTGGCGGAGATGATGCCGGCGGTGACGGTCTGCGAGAGCGCGAAGGGGCTGCCGATGGCTTCAACCCAGTCGCCTACCTGGGCGGTGTCGGAGTTGCCCATTTTTACAATCGGCAACGGGGAGTTGGTGTCGATCTTGATGACGGCCAGATCGGTAGCCTTGTCAAAGCCGATGACATGCGCGGGGCGGCCGAGGTCCGACGAGTCGGGGTCGGTGGAGAGCTTGACGTAGATCTTGTCGGCCTTCTCGATGACGTGATTGTTGGTGATGATGTAGCCCTTGGGGTCAACGATGAAGCCTGAGCCGAGCGATTCGCGGACCTGTCCGTCGTCACCGTCCTGATCGGGCATCTGGCCGCCGAAGAAGCGGTTGAAGAAGTCCTGGAAGTTGCCCTGGCCGCCGCCTTGTCCGCCGCCCTGGCCCTGCTGCGGTTCGTCGGGCTGATCTTCGTCATCGGGATTCTGGGGAATGGGCGTGGTACGGCCGTGGGGATTGCGGCGACCCTTGTTTTCGGTCTGCTTGGGGAGGGTCTGGGTGTTGATGTTGACCACAGCGGGGCCGACCAGTCGGGCTATCTTGACGAATTCATTGGGAGGAACCGGAGAATTGACGACCTTGAGAGGTGTGGCGTCGGCGCTGTTGATTTGCTTCTCTTGCCCACGGACGCCGTGTGCGGCGAAGGACCCGGCCACGATGGCGACCGAGAGAGTGGCAAGCAGGACAAACACTGACGCGAGACGGCGCGAGCGAAGCCGTTCGAAGAGCGATTTCATAGGTTCAATGACCTCATGCGGTGACTAGAGCCTTACGGCCAGGTTGTTAACTGCAACAACATTCAGTATAGCCAGTAACGGGCAAAACCGCATGGGGCCAGGACAAGGCCGCATGCGGCAGATACAAAAGCACGGGACGCAGGGCGCCACCGGCAAGGTTACAGTGGGCGCACTCCCCCTGTTTAGACGCAATCGGCGGGGAAAGAGTCGCCCGAGTGGCGTGGTAACATCCCTCATGGATTTCACTTGCAAGCACCTTGGATTCATGAGCGCGGCGGCATTGACCGTCGCATTGGGATTGCCCATTTGCCTGGCGCAGAGCGCTGGTCCGCCTCCTCCGCCGAGTCCGATGGACCGGATGAACGCCATGATTTCAGGGGGCAAGAGCGCCTGGACTATGGAGCAGTTGGGGGTAATGGAACGGCTGCGCGACGCGGCGATCAAGGATCCCTACGCTCTGGATGAGCTGCGCTATCTGACTTACAACATTGGTCCGCGGCTGAGTGGATCGCCGCAGGCGGAGCAGGCGGTCGAGCGCGTGGCGGCGGAGATGCGCTCACTGGGCGCCGAGGTGACGCTGGAGAAGGCGAAGGTTCCGCATTGGGTACGCGGGGTGGAAACGGCAGAGGTTGTGTCGTGGACGGGGCAGGCGCTGGGAACTACGCAGAAGGTGGTGTTGACGGCGCTGGGAGGGAGTGTGGCTACGCCGGCGGAGGGAATCACTGCCGAGGTGCTGGTGGTGGACAACTGGAAGCAGTTGGCCGCGTTGCCGACGGGAGCTGCGAAGGGCAAGATTCTGCTTTTTAACCACAAGTTTGACAAGGAAGAAGCGGCGGTGGGTAATGGGCTGAGCGCTTATGGGGACGCGGTGGCGTATCGCGGGGCGGGCCCGAGCGCGGGGGCTGCGCTGGGCGCGGTGGCGGTGCTGGTGCGGTCTGCGGGCGGAGCGGATTACCGACTGCCGCACACGGGGATGACGGATTATCTGCCAGGCGTGCCGAAGGTGCCGGCGGCGGCGGTTACCGCGGAAGATGCGGACCTGCTTAAGGACCTCACCAGCCAGGGAAGGGTAAAGCTGCACCTGACACTGACGCCGCAGACGCTGCCGGATGCGGATAGCTACAACGTGATCGCGGACTGGAAGGGAAGCGAGCATCCTGAGCAGGTGGTGATTGTGTCGGGACATCTGGACTCGTGGGATCTGGGTACGGGCGCGATTGACGATGGAGCTGGCGTGGTGGTGTCGATGCAGGCGATTCATCTGCTGAAGGAGTTGGGGATTCGGCCGAAGCGGACGGTGCGGTTTGTGGCCTGGATGAGCGAGGAAGAGGGGTCGCAGGGAGCGGCGGCGTACATGGTGGACCATGGCGCGGAGGCGGCGAACCATATTGGGGCGATCGAATGCGACTTGGGCGCGGATCATCCGGTGGGGATCTACTACGCGGGCAAGCCGGCGCTGGGGGAATGGCTGAAGCCGGTGTCCGAGGTGCTGGAAGCGATCGGGGCGGAAACGGTGGAGTCGGCAGGGGGAACGGGCGAGGATATCCAGGGATTGACGGAGAAGGGTGTGCCGAGCTTTGCACCGATTCAGGACAGCCGGTTCTACTTCAACTACCACCACACGGCAGCGGACACGTTCGACAAGGTTGACCCGAAGCATCTGAACCAGAACGCGGCGGTGATGACGGTGCTGGCGTATGCGCTGGCGGATGCGGCGGACATTGCTCCGCGGTGAAGACAGAGATCAGGGGTCAGAGATCAGAGATCAGGGAAGCGCCGACGATCAGGGAAGTGCCC
Source organism: Acidobacteriaceae bacterium (assembly GCA_003166055.1). The sequence goes on along the minus strand of PMWR01000511.1, from coordinate 2,443 downwards.
GACGTTTCCGGTGGCGCGTCCCGTTCTAAAAGGCCAGAGGTGTGCGTGTGTGGAGCAGGTCTTCGCTGAGCTGGTAGAGCCGGATCGGGTTGCAGGCGTGGTCCTGCTCATAGAGGGCGAGGTCCGATTCGTTTCGGACCGATGCGACGGTCAGATGGCAGCGGGTGCAGATGGAATCGTGTGAGCCGTTGCGGTTGTGCCTGTGGGGAAAGCGGGTGATCGGTTGGGGAACCATGTTGCGCCTCTTTCCTGATGGAATCTGGTGTTGTTCACCCACATTAGCCGGGTCAAGGGGAAGCGTCTGGTCAGTTTTGCTCGCGGGCCTGTTTTTCCTGGCATAAGGTGCAGGCTTGGCTACGGGGCACGGGGGACCGAGAGTTCGGTGGCGCGGCCAGTTCATGTCTCCCGCAGGTCCCAAAAGCGGGATCCTTCGACTTCGCACAGGGCAGGCTCTCCACCCCACGGACCACCCAGAGGGTACCTGCCCGTCCGCGGGAACGCCGGTTCTGGGGCACCCGGATGAAAGCTGGAGGGGCGGGCTATTGGGCGGGGGTTGTGCCGGCGTAAGATTGCCGGCCAGCTACGTAGGTTGCCAGGACGGTGGCGGAGAGCAGGGCGGGTGGGGCGACGGAGTAGATATTCATGTCGATGAGGATGAAGTCGGCGTCGTAGCCGGGGGCCAGCTTGCCTTTGTGCTTCTCGGCGAATTCAGCGTAGGCGGAGCCCTGGGTGTAAGCGTAGAGCGCCTGGCCGCGGGTGAGCTTGTTGGCGGGGAAATACTCCTTTGTGCCGGCTTCGTTCTTGCGGGTAACGGCGGCATAGAGGCCGCGGAAAGGCGTGATGGGCTCGACGGGGTAGTCGGTGCCGAAGGCGAGGGGAACGCCGGCGTCGAGGAAGGCTTTCCAGGCGTAGGAGTAGGCGGCGCGCCGGGGACCGAGACGGGCTTCGGCCCAGTTCATGTCAGTGAGCAGGTGGCTGGGCTGCATGCTGGCGATGACGCCGAGCTGCTTGAAGCGCGGGATGTCGGCGGGATCGACTACCTGGGCGTGCTCGATGCGATTGCGGGCCGTGGTGGAGATGCCGGGCTGGGAGTAGGCGTCGAGGGCCATGGCGGCGGCTTTGTCGCCGATGGCATGGAAGCCAAGCTGGAAGCCGGCCTTGGCGCGTTCGAGGGCCATCTGGTTGAGCTGCGCCTGGGTGTACTGGGGCAGGCCGGTGTTGCCGGGATCGTCGTCGTAGGGGGCTTTGAGGGCTGCGGTGCGGGAGCCGAGCGAGCCGTCCATGAATCCCTTGAGGAAGCCGGTGTGGAGCATGGGGTCGTTCATGTCATGGTGATTGCGCATTCTGATTAGATCGAGCAGTGGAGCCTTGAAGGGGAGCCATTCGGTGATGCGCAGGTGGAGCTTGCCCTCTTTTTCCAGCTCTTCAAAGATAAGGAAGTCGTCCCAGTCGCTGAAGTCCTGGACGCTGGTGACGCCATGGGCGAGTGCGTCGGNNCTGGGCTGATTCGCGGAGGATGCCGGTGGGATTGCCGCTGGCGTCGAGGTCGATGGCTCCGCCTTGCGGCGGGACGGTTTTGCCGGTGATGCCGGCGGCGGCGAGGGCGGCGGAGTTGGCAATCGAGATGTGACCGTCAATGCGATCGAGGAATGTGGGATGGCCGGCGGTGACTTTATCGAGATCCTGACGGGTGGGGAGGATCTTGCTGACCCACAAAGTGTGATCCCAGTTGCCGCCGGTGAGCCAGTGGCCGGCGGGTGAGTTGCCGGCGAAGGTCTGGATGCTGGCCATCATGCCGGCGAGGGATTGGACGCCGGTCAGGTCGACGTTGAGCTTGGTGCTGCCTGCGCTGCCGAGGTGGACATGCGCGTCGTTGAAGCCGGGAAAGACGAAGATGCTGGTGCTGCTTAAGTCGCGCTTGCGGGTGTGGGGACCGGCGAGGCGGGAGATTTCCTGATTGGTGCCGACGGCGAGGATTTTGCCTCCGGCGATGGCCATGGCCTGGACGATTTCAGGCTTGTCTTCGGCGAGGCCCACGCCGGTGTAGATGACGCCGTTGAAGAAGATCTCGTCAGGGGCCAGAGGGGCTGCGGTCTGGGCTGAGGTGAGCGACGCAGCGGCGAGGGCTGCGGAGAGCAGGGTGGAAATGACGCGCATGGGCGCAGTCTAGCACCTGCGGTGCGGCGGACGCTCGCTTTTCGCTCGCACTGGCTTAGGTGGCCCTTGCGCCAGGAAGAAGGCGCAAGGATGGAGGGCAGTTACCTGCGGTGGGGCAGAGGTTGGCGGGAGGCTCGCACGGGGTTGGCCACATTCCACCGTGTCAGCTTCAGCACGCCGGGCATATGCCCGGTCCATACCCTACCCCTCCCCCCCCCGTCTCTGCAAGCAAGTGGCTTGTTTTTCAACGGGATAGGGCATGGGCTGCGCTGTAAGCGGATGATTG
>PMWR01000560.1:7634-15757 GCA_003166055.1 Acidobacteriaceae bacterium | reverse complement strand
GACAGAAACAGCCAGCGGAAAGACAGGAACACCATGAGCCGTATCGTCGTCCTCGGTTCCGGCGCATGGGGAACCGCCATCGCCCTCTCGCTCCACCGCCGCGGTGGCCACAAGATCACCCTCTGGTCGCACAGCGTGCAGGAAGCCCGGCAAATCGCCGCCGCCAGAGAAAACACCCTCTTTCTCCCCGGCTTTCCCATCCCCCCTGAAGTCGTTATCACCGCCAGCGAATCCGTCTTCGGCCAGGCTGACATCGTCGTCTCCGTCGTCCCTTCCGAATTCCTGCGCGCCACGCTGGCTCGCATTCGCCCCTGGCTCCATCCCGGCCAAATCATCGTCAGCGCCACCAAAGGCGTTGAAAACAACACCTTCCTGCGCATGACTGAAGTCATCGCCGCCAGCCTCGGCCAAACCGTCCCGCCCGGTCAGGAACACTCCTTCGTCCCCGCCAATCACGACACCAATCTCGAAGTGTTTACCGAAGATTCCGCCCCGCAGGTCAGCTCTTCGGGAATCGCGCCCGCACCGTCGTCGCTTGACGATCTCAATCTCCCCATCGGTGCATTCAGCGGACCCAGCTTTGCCCTTGAAGTCGCCCAGGCCCAGCCCACCGCCGTTACCGTCGCCTTCAGCGATCCCTCCATCGCCGCCCGCGTCCAGCAGGAGTTTTCGTCCGAAACCCTTCGCCTCTACACCACCACCGACGTCATCGGCGTCGAGCTCGGCGGAGCCCTCAAGAACGTCATCGCCATCGCCGCCGGCATCGCCGCCGGAGTCGGCCTCGGCCACAACTCAACCGCCGCCCTCATCACCCGCGGCATCGCCGAGATCACCCGCCTCGCCGTCGCCTGCGGCGGGCGCCGCGAAACCCTCGCCGGCCTCTCCGGCACCGGCGACCTGGTCCTCACCTGCACCGGCTCCCTCAGCCGCAACCGAACAGTCGGACAGGCACTGGGCGAAGGCCGCAAGCTCCCTGAAATCCTGGAAAGCCTCGGCGGCAAAGTCGCTGAAGGCGTACTCACCACCCGCGCCGCCCTCGGCCTCGCCCGCCGCCACAACATCGAAATGCCCATCACCGAACAGATGGAGCTGATTCTGAATGAGGGTAAAGACCCCCGCGAAGCCATCAAGGAACTAATGCTCCGCCCCGGCAAACACGAGCACTAACAAACGATCATCCAGCCTCCAAAGTCAGTGTCAGCACGGTAATATCGTCCTCCTGCCCAAACGCCTGCGCCGCATCCGCAATCTGTTGTGCATCGCGCGCCGTAGCCACCAGGTCCGCAATGCGCTCAAACCCGAACAGCTCACCTGCCCCGTTCCTCGCCTCCAGCAGCCCATCGGTATAGAGCGTCAACTGTTCTCCTGCGCCTATCCGCAGCTCGGTCAACTCGTAGTCCACCTCATCCGCCAGCCCCAGCGGCAATGCTGGCAGCAGCGCCACTTCGTCCGCATTCAGAAACGGCGGCAAATGCCCCGCATTCGCAATTAAGCAATTCCCTTTGCCATCCATGCGCAAAACCTGACAAGTCGCAAATCCTCCACGCAATCGCCCATGCAGCATGCGATTCAGTGCGCTTAGCACCACGGCAGGATCGCTCGTCGTCTCCACCGTGCTGCGAATCGCCCCCACCAGCAGCGCAACCGCCATCGCCGCCGGCAGTCCCTTGCCGCTCACATCGCCTATCACCAGCAACGCCCCATCATCCGGCAAAGCCATCAATTGGAAGAAGTCCCCGCCCACCTCCTGCGCAGGCCTGTAAGCGCTGGTCACCGCGTAGCGCGGCATAGTCGGCAGTTCTTTCGGGATTAAGACCTGCTGCAACTCCTGCGCGCTACGGTACTCCTGCTCCAGCCCGCTCTGCCGCTGGCTCTGCTCCACCAGGGACCGCCACGCCACATAAAGAATAGAGACAAGCAACAAGGTGCCGATCAGGCCGGGCAACGAAAAGGCATTTCCGCCGATCGAAAAGAGCGGTGCTTCAAGCATCGTTGCCAGCGTCCAGTGTGTCCATCGCATGCCCATGCCTGAGATGTCGTCGGCCGCTTGGTAAAGATCGGACAGCAATGCGGAAACAGCGAGTATCCATCGCGCCGCATCCAAGCGTTTGCGCACGGCAAACAGAAAAATCACGACGCCGAACAACTCCAGCAGTTCGACGGGGATGGTGGAAACGACATCGGCGATCAAGAAGAATCGCGGAAACAGCCTGGTCCAGTCCAGGCAGACCATGACTGTATTGACCAATGCACAACACAGCGTCGTGGCGGAGAAGATTTGGGTCCAGCGAAAAAGCCCTTTGTTGCCGTCGAGGCGCAATAAATACAGCAGCAAAAACCAGGTGGCGACGTTGTTGATGGCGACCATGGGGCCGATGAGCCCGTACAAGACGTTGAAGGAGCCCCATTGTGAGAATTCAAAGGCAAGAATGCGATAGATGGGAAAAACCATCGCCAGCGCCAGCCAGCCGAGCATGCGCACTTTGCGGCTGCGCAGCCAGCCAAGCAGAGCCAGTAACCCCACCAGCCCAGAGAACAATTGCTCCGAGAGTTCGAACAGGTGGCTTCGCAGGTTCTCATAAGCAGCGCGATCCACCAGCGCGTTCACACCCTCACGACTTCCGGCCTGCGGCACGCCCACCAGTCCACCTTCGTCAGGAAAGCTGAGGAAGGCATACGGCGCCTTCCAGACGCGGATGGCAAGAACCCCTGATCGTAAAGCACCCAGCGGAATGCCCGCCGGCTGCTGGTGCGGATACCACGATGGATGCGGGGGCAGCTTCCCCACGCGGCCCACGAGCTCACCGTTCCAGTACACCTCGCAAGCATCCTGAACGTAAGGGCTAAGGAGTGCAAGCTGCCAATCCTCCGCTCCGTTCGCGGGCATGTCAAGATGCAGCCGGTACCAGCCAAAGCCCGTGTAACCAGGATGTCCCTGGCCCTCCCACGGGCGGCCTACCTCAATCGATTGCCACGCGGAGTCGTCGAAGTCCGGCGCAGCCCATGCAGGATCGTCCCCTGCATGAAACTGCCAATCGCCAACAAGCGGCACAGTTGCGCGGCCAACATCACGCAGCTCGAAAACACGCGGCGCAGCCGGAACCTGCGCACCAGCAACCGGGCAAGCCGGAACCAGCAACAGCGCCACAATCGAACCCGTTACCCACCCTGTGCGAAACCTACGCATGCACCGTCCAATCCCTCGAATTCATCCGAACCAAGCCTCCGTCATCCTAAACAAGCTCCGTGCCCCATCCGTTTCGCTTCTCTTCGCGAAATGGGTGAGAAGCAGTTCGCCCGTGCGAGCTTTCCGCGAGTGCCGGCCGCACCGCAGGTGCCGTCTGCCCCAGCGCAGGTGCCTCAATGAAACAACCGCAGCATCGCGTCTGAAGCCGCATGCCATGCCGCCGTCGAACCCAGCGGAACCATCATCAGCGACATCTCGCCAAACGACACGCGCTCCCGCATGCGGTTCACTGGCTTCACGCGCCAGACAGTCTGTCCCCCAAGCACACTTGGGGTCATCGAATCGCCTCCGGAGAAGTCCTTGCCCTGTAGTTGTTTTCCGACCCTTGCGGGTACGATATCACGCCACTTCAAGCATTAAGGAGAAGAGACTCACCCCAGCCCAGGGCCGCGTGGCATCGACAGCCGACGCATGCGCATGCGCCCAGCCAGCGACGCCCGCCGAAGACTCTGCTTCCTCCCACTTTTGAGCAAAATTCAAGCGAATTCCAAGCCATGATCAGTTTTGATCGGACTTCCAGCCGCATCCGCCCTTATACTTCGTCTCTATTCAACGCGTTGGCGACAAGCCCTCTTCCTGTCTGTTGCGGAAATACCATGCAAAGGAGAACACTTATGGTCCACCTCATGAATTCCCTGCTCCTCGTCGGCGCCTTTGTCCTCGTCATTGGCATGGTTTATGCCGTCAGAGTTCTTCTGCAAAATCGCAGAGAACAAGCTGCGCCCTTCCGCAATTATTTCTCCACCGAATACGACTCCGAACTCCTCCGCCACAGCGCATTGTCTGAAGACGAAGATTGGCTGGCCGATCGTCACCCTCGCTCGACCTCTTTCCTCCCACGCGATTCCGGCGACCGCGAATAATCCGTCAGCATCGCTCCTCAAATCCGGACCGAGCAATTCTGGCCAGACTTCGTGCGCCCAGACGCTGATGATGAAGTGCGTAGATGTCCCGCTCTGGCCTCGAAACCTTAACTGCCAACCCTTTGCCGTCGCGGACAGCCCCGCACAGGAGATCGCAATGCCCTTTCACCTCACAAACACCCAGTCGGCATATGTCGCGTTTTTCATCGTAATCGGCCTTCTCATCATCATTGGCGTTTACCTTGACATTCGCAAATCCCGTTCCAAGAACCTCAAGCATCACTTCGGTACCGAATACGATCGCGCCGTTCTCGAGCACGGCTCCACGCAGAAGGCCGAATCCAAACTCTCTGATCGCGAAACCCGCGTCGAAGCACTGAAGCTCCGCGAGCTTGGCGCTACTGAGCGCGAGCGCTTTGTCAACGAGTGGCACATGGTTCAATCCCGTTTTGTCGATCACCCCAAGGCCGCCGTCACTGAGGCTGACGATCTCATCAACAGCCTCCTTGAGGCCCGTGGCTATCCCAAGGCAAGCTTTGAACAGCGCGCCGCCGATGTCTCCGTCTCTTATCCGCGCGTGATGGAGAACTACCGTCTCGCCAACTCGATCGCCGTCCGTACCGGCCCGCGCGAAGCCACTACCGAAGAGCTCCGCACTGCAATGATCCAATACCGGGCCATCTTCGATGACCTCCTCCAGGTTCGCAAACCCGCCGAAACCAGGACCGCCGCATAACCCGGCATGCCAACCACGCCGATCGCCGCCAACGGCATCGGCGTGGAATCGGATCAGCACCCTCCCCCAATTGAACCGCGCTCAAAACGGGTTCGGGACTTCCTGCCCGCATCGGCTTATCGTGGAGATGCAACCGGAGGTCCCTATGCATGTGCTTTCCACTCGGCGCAGCGTCCTGGCCGGGATCGCTGCCCTCACCGCCGTCCCGCTCATCCATCACTCGTATATAAAGGCCCAGCAGCCGACGATGGAGCGAAAACCCTCCACCGGAGCGCATGCGTCGCTCACCGCCATTCACTACGAAATCGACTTCAAAGCCAGCCCGCAGCGGCTTTACGAGGATCTCCTCGATCAGAAGCAGTTCGCCGCCTTCAGCGGCCTGCCGGCGACCATCGATTCAACGCCCGGCGGTGCGTTTTCGATGTTTGGCGGCCTCATCGAAGGCCGTAACGTTGAACTGGTACCCAATCGGCGGATCGTCCAGGCCTGGCGTCCGGCCGCTTGGGCCGCCGGCCTCTACTCGCTTATCCGCTTCGAGTTCGAGCCGCGCGGCACTGAAACCACGCTGTTCTTCGACCACACCGCCTTCCCCGCCGGCGACTACGACTCGCTCGACTGGGGCTGGCACAACCACTACTGGGATCCACTGAAGAAGTACCTTGCCTGAATAGTGGCGGCCAGACAGACGGCGGAGCTTCGGCAGTTCCTTTGCAACAACAAAGAGCGCGGCATCGGCCGCGCTCTTCCGTCGTTTGCTTCGTTACGATGCGTTACTTCTTTTCGCCGCCTGTATGGCCGCGTCCGTCACGCATTTCATTGCCTTTGAATTGGCCAGGGTCTCTCCGCACCGCTGCGGCCTTGTCGCCCACCTTAGGCGCGGGGCCGTTGTAGCCGTGCTGCGGGTCAAATGAGTTATCGACGTTGCCCTTAAAGTTATCGGGGCCGTGGAACCATGGGCCTGCGCCAATGAAGACGCCGCCGTTGAACCATTCCGTGCCGTAGTAGCCGTCGGGAACGCAGCTATACGGAGCGTAGTCATAGTAGCCGTAGGGGCAATCCGGAGCGATTCCCACGTCCACGGTCACCTGGGCCATTGCCTTGGGCGGAGCTGCCGTAAACATGAGTCCAGCAACAGCCGCCAACACCACATACTTCAATCCACTCATCAAATCTCCTCGCCAGGGTAGGGGCTGTTCATCAAATACCCCACCGTGCTTGACACTAGTCATCGCAATCACCCCTGTCTGAGCAATAGAGCCCACCACCTGCAGCCAGGCAGACGCTGCTTGTGCGAAAAATCGCATTGAGGCCTGACGCTGCTATCCCCCCGCAATCGCCCCAATAATCAGCAACGGCTCTTTGCCTTCAGCCACGGCGCGCGGCAGTTCCGCGTCCATCGACTCATGCGACAGGTCTTCTTCGCAGGCGAAGAAGCGGAGGAATGGACGTCGCTGGCCGGTCCCATAGTCGCGTATGGTTCCGCGCAGCATGGGATAGCGCGCCTCGAGCGCATCCAGCACGCGCCGCACCGTCACGGGCACGGTGACCTCCAGAGAAACCTCCGCGGCCACCTGGGCGAGAGTCCGCAGATGCTGCGGCAGGACGACGCGAATCAACTGCGCGGATCCCCCTTTTCCAGTCTTAGCCGGTTGTGCGTCCTCATCCGTCATGCCAGCGTTTGCACCTCCACGCTCAGCACTGCGGGCAGGTCGCGCACGATCGGAGCCCAGCTTTCGCCCGCATCCGGCGAGGCGTACACTTGGCCGCCGGTCGTGCCGAAGTAGACGCCGCACTCGTCGAGCGTGTCGACCGCCATGGCGTCGCGGAGGACGTTGACGTAGCAGTCCTTCTGCGGCAGGCCTTTGGTCAGGCCCTCCCACTCGTTGCCGCCGCTACGGCTGCGGTAGACGCGCAGCTTGCCCTCGGGCGGAAAATGCTCCGAGTCGCTCTTGATTGGCACCACGTAAAGCGTCTCCGGCTCATGCGCGTGGACATCGATGGCGAAGCCGAAGTCTGTGGGCAGATTGCCGCTGACCTCCTGCCAGCTATCGCCGGCATTATCTGAGCGCATCACGTCCCAATGCTTCTGCATGAACAGCACGTCAGGCCGCGAAGGGTGCATGGCCACATGATGCACGCAGTGGCCGACTTCGCCGGTAGGGTCAGGCATCATGCCGGAGACGAGTCCCTTGTTGATGGGCTTCCAGTTGACGCCGGCGTCNNTCGGCGTTGCCGGGGTCCAGAAGAATCGTATGCAGGCACATGCCGCCCGCGCCCGGCTGCCACTTCGGAGCCAAAGTGCTGCAGCCCGAGCCCTCGCCGCGCAGACCTGCGAGTTCATGCCAACTGTTGCCACCGTCGGTGGACTTGAAGAGCGCCGCGTCTTCGACCCCGGCGAACACGGTATCCGCGTCAGTGAGCGATGGCTCCAGGTGCCACACGCGTTTGAACTCCCACGGATGCGGCGTGCCGTCGTACCACTGGTGTGTGCCCGGCACGCCCTCATAGGCGAACTTGTTCCCAACCGGGGCCCATGTAGCGCCGCCATCGTCGGACCGCTGAACGATCTGGCCAAACCATCCGCTGGATTGCGACGCATAGAGCCGGTTGGGGTCAACCGCCGAGCCTTTCACGTGGTAGATCTCCCACCCCGCAAAGAACGGCCCGCTCACCTGCCAATCCTTCCGCGTCCCGTCGGCGCTCAGGACAAATGCGCCCTTCTTCGTCCCCACCAGCACACGCACGCTGCTCATTCCGTTGGCCTCCTGTTCTAGATCGCGAAAAGACTCCGCTTTGCGATTCTTCCTGATCAATAGACCGAAGACAAGAGCTTTTGTGGCTCAAGTGGCTCTGCCCGCCAATCCCAGACCCATGACCACTGCCGGGTGGGCCCAATCCTTGCGCCTTTTTTCTGGCGCAAGGTCAGGAAGCCACAAGCCCAAACCATCCCACTCTCAACCCACCAACAAAAGAGGGTGCCCCATCCTTCGCCTTTTTCCTGGCGAAGGGTGGGAAGCCACAAACCCAAACCATCCCACTCTCAACCCACCAACAAAAGAGGGCGCCCCATCCTTGCGCCTTTTTTCCGGCGCAAGGTCAGGAAGCACAAAAGCCATTGCGAGCGAATAGCGAGCGTCTGCCGCACCGCAGGTGCTTTAAACTCAAGTCTGGACCATGCAATCATGATCAGCCTCTTTGGCAGCAACAAGGAACCCGAGAACACAGAAGACCCCGACGCCCCCAAATCCGGCTTTTTCAGCCGCATGAAGCAGGCCGT
>PMWR01000560.1:0-7627 GCA_003166055.1 Acidobacteriaceae bacterium | reverse complement strand
GACACCTTCCGCGCCGCGGCCATCGAGCAGCTTGAAATCTGGGCCGGCCGCTCCGGCGTGGAGATGATCAAGACCCGCCCCGGTGGCGATCCATCGGCAGTGCTCTATGACGCCTGTTCGGCGGCCAAGGCGCGCTCCATCGCCGAGCTGATCGTTGACACAGCAGGCCGCCTTCACACCAAGTCCGGCCTCATGGACGAGTTGGACAAGATGCGCCGCACCGCCGCCCGGCTGATTCCCGGCGCGCCGCACGAGGTGCTGCTGGTGATGGACGCGACCACCGGCCAGAACGGCCTGCAACAGGCGCGCCAGTTCACCCAATCGGCTGGCGTAACCGGCATCGTCCTGACTAAACTGGACGGCACAGCCAAAGGCGGCATCGCCGTAGCCATCGCCCGCGAACTGAACCTGCCGGTCCGCTTTGCCGGCGTAGGCGAAAAGATGACCGACCTGCTGGAGTTTTCCCCAGCAGACTTTGTGGATTCGCTGCTCGGCTAACCGAGGCAACGCGCCGCAGTTCGATGTCCTCCTCGTATCATGCTCGATACAAAGAACATCGCCCGGCTGAAGACTTTGGCAGACAAATCTCTCAAATTAGAGATATACTATCCATGTACGGAAAGCGTCCGTACGCGAATCCATGGAGAGAATATGTCTACCGCAGTCGCACCGATGCGCAAGCAAGCAGAACCCAAATCCCGCGAACGGATCGATGTACGCCTTCGCCCCGAGCAGAAGGCGGAGATTGAAAGGGCGGCCCAGATCAAGGGACTCACGGTGACGGATTTCATTATCCAGAATGCCGTCGCAAATGCCAGGCAGGCCATCCGGGAATATGAAACCTGGACCCTCGAACGTCCCGATGCCGAGATCTTTGCCGCGGCATTGATGGAGCCAGCCACGCTTGGTGAGCAGCTCGCTCAGGCGGCGAAACGCTACAAGGAGCGTTTCCAACAAAGATGAACCAGGTTAAGACACCAGCCAATGTCTGACATACCAAATCCACAGGCTGTGTGAAAGGGCACGACTTCAGTCGTGCCGCGATGCTGCCCAAAATGAGAGAAATGGGGCTTCAGCCCCATGCAGCCGATTTGTGGATCGGCCTCAACATCGGGCCTCTTTCAGCAGTCTGAAGTTAAAGGAGTACTCTACTTTGTGGATTCTAAACTGTACTTCGAGCCGCTCGGAGAGCAGCACGACCGGGCGGCATTCTCCTGTGGAATCGAATCTCTGGATAAATACTTCCAGGGCGATCCCATCCGGCAGGACGTCAGCCGAAGAGTCACCAACGCTTTCGTCCTTACTCCCGACGGAAAGTCTGTAGTCGGCTTCTATACCCTGTCTCCCATCTCCATCCTCAGCGTGGATTTGCCGCCCACCCTTCAAAAGAAACTCCCCAACCGGCCTATTGGCGCAACGCTCATCGGACGGATGGGAAGGGATGTGTCCCTCCGAGGAAAAGGCATTGGCGAAATGCTGCTCATGGACGCACTCAACAAAGCATGGCAAGCCTCAAAACTTGTCTCCTGCTGGGCCGTAGTCGTCGACGCCAAGGTGGGCGCCCGCGACTTTTACATCAACTACGAGTTCACCCCGTTCGCTACCCAGCCCGACAGGCTCTTCCTGCTAATGAAGAAGATCGATTTGATGTTCCAATAGAATGTGGGAGAATCGCTCAGCAGCATGACCACTCCCGATCAAGACCGCTTTTGGATGCATCGCGCCCTCGAGCTGGCGCGCCGCGGCATCGCCGTCACCTCGCCCAACCCGGCCGTGGGCTGCGTCGTTCTCGACCGCGCAGGCCAGGTGGCAGGCGAAGGCTGGCACGAATATGACCTGGTCGACCACGCGGAAGTGATCGCGCTGCGTGTGGCTGCGCAGCACGCCGGCAACCGCCTGTCCGGCGGCACAGCCTACGTGACCCTCGAGCCCTGCAACCACACCGGCCGCACCCCTCCCTGCACCGATGCGCTCATTGCCTCCGGCGTGAGCCGCGTTGTCGCCGCCACCATCGACCCCAACCCCNNATGAAGGTGGCCATGACCCTCGACGCCCGCATCGCGCCGCCGGCGGGTCACCACACCGCGCGCGAACCGTATTGGATCACTAGCGAGGCCGCGCGCCTCGCCGTGCAGCCCCTGCGCTGGCAGGCTGACGCGGCGCTTACCGGCGTGGATACAGTCCTTGCCGACGACCCCATGCTCACCGACCGCAGCGGTCTGCGCCGCCGCCGTCCGCTCCTGCGCGTGGTGCTGGACTCGGCCCTCCGCATGCCCCTCGACTCCAAGATGGTGGCGCACGCGCAGAACGATGTGGTGATTTTCACCGTTTCCAAAGACGAGACCCGTATCGAGCAGTTGCGCAGCCACGGCGTGCGCGTTGAAGTAATGCCCGCCGAAGCCGGCCGCGTGCCCCTCGGCAAAGTGCTCGACAAGCTCGGCGAAGAAGGCATTTTGTCCCTGCTCACCGAGACCGGCACGCGCCTCAACACCGCGCTCCTCTCCGCCAATCTCGTAGACCGCATTCACCTCTTCGTCTCCCCGCAGATCATGGGCTCCGACGCCATCCCCGCCTTCCGCGGCATGCCCCACGCCATCCAGATGGCCGAAGTGGAAGTCGAGCGCTACGCCAACGACCTCGGCCTCTGTTCGCTCCTCAAAGACCCCTGGCCGCAAGACAGTTGTCAGTGATCAGTTGTCAGTCAAAACGTCCCCTCCGCTCGCAAGTCCCAGCCGTGAGCGATAGAATCCCTTTCTATCGCCGGTTGCCCCAGGTCTCGCTTCTGACCTGGGAGACCACGAACCCCAACCGAAACGGAACTCTACTGCCTGTTCGCTACTTATTCTCATCGTCCATTCCTGTGTCCTTTGCGCGAATCGATTCCTCGATTCCGGCGACCTCTTCGTCGCTCAACTCGGGAAACTGCTGCCGCTTTCTGGCTGATAATTCGCCGTGATTCTGGAAAATGCATCGGACCAGCAGGGAAGCCCGCGCATTGGGCATATCTACGATGGTCTGGACTGCGGCCATTGCTTTGTCGAAGACCTCAAGGAATTCAATCTCCTCTCTTAGGTCCTTGCGAATGGTCTCCGCAACCGCATCATAAAGATATTCCGCTTGCGGCGTCGCATCGTAGTAGCGATAGAGCTTGTTCGTTTCGTTCAAGACAGTAAGCCGTTGCAGATCGTCCATCTCATATTCGATCCCAGGCATGATCTTGCTTGAAAAGGCATTTAAGGCGGCATCATATGCCTTTGGGGCGCGCAGCATGACCGCGGACACAGGGAACAGAATACCTTGCGGAGCGAACTGAAGCTTTGCCAGGCTGCGATGGATAAGGAACCGATGGATGCGGCCGTTTCCATCCTCAAACGGATGGATAAAGACGAAGCCGAAGCCTGTGACTGCCGCCGCGCAAACCGGATCGACGCCTCCGTGTTCGATGCGTGAGACCATGCGCATCCATCCACCCATCAGACCGGGCACATCTTCCGGTTTCGGACAGATGAAGTGGACAATCTCAGAGTAATTGGACGCGGTTTGGCCAACGTAATTCTGAATTGCGCGCCAATCCTTCTCGGCATAGCGAGCATCGACGATGGAGTTTTGCAATTCTACAAAGGATTGCTTTTCGCTGGTGTCGAAGTTATCGGCCCGGCCAAGTGCAGCCACAAATCTACGCGTCCGGTCAGTACTCGGCGCCTCGCCTTCAAGCGCGAAGGATGATTTGGTCTCCTTGGCAAACAGGTAGTGGATCGCGTGTGCCAACAGAACGGCGTCCGCGCCTTCGACAATACTCTTCGCTTCTTCCCCTAACCGCTGCCCCATAGCAGCGTCCAATCGGTCGGTGCGGCGGATCATTGGGCAGTAATCGCGATTGCCCAGAAGGTTGTCGATCACACGCTGCCGGCGGACACGAACGCCAGTTGCTGTGATGTGCAATGCCGGGTTCAGCAGGAGCACGTTATCCGTGGGTGGAACGTCGGGAAGATCCAGGGTCTCGCCAGTGAGCAACTCGTACAGGTACCAGGCGCGCCGCGCGTATTTGCCGACAGGCTCGCTCTTAACCCATGCTTCAAAAGCCTGGCGGTCCACCTTCCCAAAAAACGCCACGAGCACATTCAGGTCGATGGGCTCGTAGCGCATGGCGAAGCGGAGATGTCCGAACAAATCCGTTGGGCCGTAGGACAGGGGATATTGCTCGAGAACCGCTCCCTCTGTAATTCTCGTCTTGCGCGCGCCGCGAATCGCTTCTGAACGGACGGAGGGAGCAACAACCTCCAGCCCAAATTCCTCGATGAGCCGGTGAAGCCCGATCGCTGTGGGGTTCGACTTTGATCCGAAATCGCTAAATGCCATGGGAAAACGCTAAAAAGCGCCTCAGGTTGGGCGAAATAACTAAGGCCCTAAAAGCATAAAACCATCCAAAAGCGTTAAAGTCAATCCTAAAATACTAAATAATGACCTGACTAAACCAAAAACGATAAAGAATTGGCGCTTCTCCTCGACATACAGGGCCCACTCACTAATTCCTGATCCCTGTCCCCTGAGTCCCTTAGTCCCTTAAAATGAATCCATGTTCACCGGCATCATCGAACAAACCGGCACACTCATCCGCCTCAACGAAACAGGCGGCGTCCGCCGCATCACCGTCGAGGCCCCGGGACTGGCCGGCCGTCTCCGCGAGGGCGATTCGCTGGGCGTCTCCGGCGTATGCCTCACCGCGCTCGACGTGAACCCCACGCTCTTCCACGCCGACCTGGCCCAGGAAACCCTCGACCGCACCTCCCTCGGCGCGCTCGCTCCCGGCGCCAAAGTCAATCTCGAACTACCCACCGCGGCCGGCAGCCCGCTGGGCGGCCATATCGTCCAGGGACACGTTGACGGCACCGGCACGCTCACCGCGCTCGACCCTGTAGTCCCAGTCACAAGCCCCCACTTCGACAAGCAAACCACCGATTGGACCCTCAAAGTCCGCGTACCCGAAAACGTGCGCCAGTGGATGCTGCCCAAAGGGTCTGTAGCCATTGAAGGCATCAGCCTGACCATCGCGGACTTTGACGGCGAACAGCTTTCCATCGCCATTCTGCCGCTGACCTATTGGCGCACGAATCTGCACACGCTCGCTCCCGGCGCGCCGCTGAATGTGGAGGGCGATGTGTTGGTGAAACTGGCGCTGGCGCAGATGCAGGCGCAGAAAAAACCGTCGTTCGAGTTGACCGAAGCGTGGCTGGTGGCGAGCGGGTATTGATGTCCAGCGCTCACCGCACCGGAAACCCGCCATTCACCAGGCCGATGTTGACAACATTGCGAACCTCCCACTCCTGCATGGGATATTGCCTTCTGCATTCGCCGCACATGGTGATCGGATACTGCGCCTCGCAGTTGGGGCATTTGCCGCGCGTCTCGAATGTGTCGAATGCCTGGCTGCACTTGCCGCATCTCCATAGCGCGCCGAGCGGCGGAGCCACCTTGCAACTGGGGCATACGAATCCCGCCCGCCGCGGCATCTTCTCCCGCTTGAGCAGCACCCGCGCCTGTTGCAGACCACCCCAGCAACTGAAGAGCAGGTAAACGCACATCAAAATATTCCAGACGGATTCCGTGTAGAGCGCGAGCCCGAAGAGACCCACGATCCCGATCATTCCCACTACCACCGAAACCAGCAGGCTCTTGGCCCTGCCCAGCGGAAACCAAAGCAGCGACCACAGAATCTTGCCGCCGTCCAGCGGGTAGATGGGCAGTATGTTGAAAGCGAACAGAATGCCGTCAATCCACATCAGTTGGCTTGCAAAGGTAAGGGCGTCCGGCAGGGTCGCCGCCCACCCCATGGACTGACCAAGCAGCCACGCCCCCAGAAAAATCGGAAACAGCGCCACATTCACCAGTGGGCCGGCGGCGATGCTCCAAAGCATCGCGCCCGGCCGCTGCGGTGGATCCACATACGCCACGCCGCCCAGCGGCCAGAGCATGATGCGGTTGGCGGTTCCCCCCACCTGGCGGCAGGCCAGCGCGTGCCCAAACTCATGTGTCAGCACAATCAGAAAGAGCGCCAGGCACTCCGCAATGCTCCAGCCAACAGAGGAGTAGCGGCGATTTCCGATTTGGACCAGGTAGACCGCCGCGATGAACCAGAACCAATGCAGGTAAATGTCGACGCCGGCAATCTTGCCCAGACGGATGGAACCATTGCTAAGGGATGGCATGCGGGTAGCTTACTGCATTCCGCATCTTTGCGGGGACGAATCTGACGCAAATTACGCCTGAATTCCGCCTCGCGGTCCGAGACGCCCCTCCCGAGCGCCGCCACTCCCTTGCGCGTCTATCCGTTACAAGACCAGGCGCGAAGCCAGGAAGCCAAAGCTGGTACCCTGAAACTTGAGATTCCTGAGAAAAGCACCCTGGAAAGGCCGGCCCATCTCACCCGGCGACCGGAGCTATGGCTGAGTTTGTCATCAAGTTGGCCGATGAACGTGGACGCGTNNTCGGGTTTTGCCGGGCTCAAGCGCGGCAAAGTCAAACTCGAGCCGTTTCTCATCTTCAACCAACAGTTCCTTACCCTGATTCGCGCCGGCCTGCCCATTCTCGGCAGCTTGCAGATGCTCGCCAAGAACCAGAAAAACGCCCACTTTGCCGCGCAGCTCGACGACATTTCCACCCGCGTCAAGACCGGCGAATCGCTCTCGGCGGCCTTCGAGGCGCAGACCGGGTTTCCGGTCATGTACACCACCACCCTGCTGGCCGGCGAACGCTCCGGCAATTTGCAGGAAGTGATGGAGCGCTACGTCAGCTTTCAGCGCATCACGCTCACCTTCCGCAAGAAGCTGATCACTTCACTCATCTATCCCTGCGTGCTCATGACGCTGGTCACCGTGCTGGTGCTCTTCATGTTCACCTACGTGGTGCCTCAATTCGCAACCCTTTACGATCAGATCGGCTCCAAGCTCCCCGCGTTGACGGTCGACCTGCTGTCCTTCAGCAAGTGGCTCAATTCCAATTTTCTGTGGATCCTGCTGACCTTGCTGATCGTTGGTGTAGGCTTCTACCGCTTTGCCATTACCGACCGCGGCAAAGACTTTGTGGACGCCGTCCGTATTCGTACGCCGGTATTGGGCAAAATCTGGCTCAAGTACCAGGTGGCGCTGTTTACGCGCACCCTGGCCACGCTGCTCACCGGCGGCCTGTCGCTGGTTCCGTCGCTCGAGACAGCCGCCCGGTCCATTTCCTCGCGCCGCGTCTCCAAAGCGGTAACCGCGTCCATCTCCACCGTGCGCGAGGGCAGAAGCCTGGCCGATGCGCTGCTTGAGACCAAAGTCTTTCCCGANNGTGGGCGAATTCTTCGATGAGGACGTGGCCACCGCTCTGGCCGCAGCCCTGGCGCTCATTGAGCCCATCATCTTGATTATTATGGGCGTGGTCGTAGTATTCATTCTCATCTCGCTTTATCTGCCCATCTTCTCCATGGGGCAAATGAGCGGGGGACAGGGGTAGTCGGCATGGCAGATGCATCCGCAATCGCGCTTCCAACAGTTCCCATGCCCGGCGCTCCGGACGAGCGTTCACAGGCTGAAGCCCTGGCGCGGCGCTATCGCGCGGACTTTGTCGACCTGAAAAACTTCAAGATTCA
>PMWR01000367.1 GCA_003166055.1 Acidobacteriaceae bacterium | reverse complement strand
GTTCTTAAGCATCCAGGCAGCCAGGTGGCGAAGCTCGGCATAGACCAGTCTTGTAAGATCCTCGAGCGCGGATTCATCGCCGTCGCGCCAACGGATCAGACGCTGCGTAATCTCGCCGGAATCGGTTGTCTCCGAAGATGCCATGGCCGAAGTGACCTGATCTTAGCATGCCTCCCGGCCAACGTTCCGCGGGCGGGGCGGAGTCTCACCCTTCAGGCCGCACCGGTCAGCCACATACCGCATGAGGATTGTTATTGCCGGGATTCGACCCTTCGAAGTCGCAGTGAGGGAATGCACTCCGTTCCTGACATCTCTTCGGGGGCTTCCGCCAAAGCTCGCAGGCCGCTTGTTCCCGCTTCGCAGATTGCTCGACCACTTTTCGCGAGCCGGGCTCGACCATCAGGCTGCGGCCTCTGCAGTGTCGCACCTCAATCGTCGCGCGCCGCTGGTAATGGCTCGGTCTACCCGGCAGTAGCCGCCAGCTTCACTTTCAGAAACGCTCTGTGGCTGCCTCGGCTCCATTGTCTTGGCCGAGCCGCGTCCTCCCGGCCTAAAAGCTCGCCGTGCTCACTCAACGTTCACGGCAAAACGCCGATGCATCGAGTCCGCCGCATCCCTGCTCACGGATTGACTCTAGCAACTTCGTTCAATGCAGTTGCCTCGTTGTGCCCATGCAGAAAGACTGACGGCGAGATCCACACCCCACAAGATGGGGTTCCCGTAGCGCTCACACTTCCACCGCGCCATGGANNGAACCTCCGACCCCCTGGTCCCGAACCAGGTCATAACCATTGTCGAGACCTGTTGAAACTGCGCGATTTTAAGTGCTTTTGATGGAATGGCTTGCAGGCCGCATCCTGAGAGGTGTTGATCTTTGAGGCTCTTGGGGGCTTTGGCTGCTACAGATTTGACTATACCGAACGATTTTCCAGCGGCATTCGTATCGTGTCCAATCCTGTTCGGCGGTTCGGCATCCAATCGCGACGGACTAGAGCACTTTCGGAATTAATGTGGTCCTTTTCAGTGCATCGAAAGGTGGCTTTTCTTGAGGAAAAAGCCACTTGAGTGTGTGCTTTCGGTCTACAGCAATTCCGAAAATGCTGTAGCTTTTGAATCCCAACCCTCTACTCCCAAAGCAGATCACATCATTTATTGAAATCTGTCGCAATCGATTGGAAATAAGTACATTTGATTGAATAATTTCCCGTTATCCTGCCAAATCCTGTTCAACGTTGTGGCTCTCGGGCGTTTTGCCGGCTACAATTTCGGCTACAGCAAGGGAATTCCCCGCGATTTATGTCGGTGAACAAAGGGAAAGGCATTTGTTGCCGCAGGGTGTAGCTTCGGCCTCGGCGCTGTGGGGGTGATTCGTTCATTACAAAGCCCATCAAGCAAGAACCCGACCGTTTTTCACTATGGATGGAATTCTGGCGATACACTGGAGGGACTCAAACGCTTTCGCAGTCGCAGATTCCCTGACTGAGACATTGCGGGATGGCCGTCTGGAAAACTCTCGATTGGGGACGCAACTTTGTTCCGATCAATGATCGGAATTGGTATCGGACAGGAACCAAACCCATCAGTGCAGCCGTGAGATGAATAGTTCTTGAGGCCCTTATGTCTCTGAGGAATACGCGCGAGTACCACTTCGGTGAGTTTCAACTGAATCTTGAGTCGCGCATTCTGGAGAGCAAGGGCGCCCGCATTCCACTGGGCTCGAAGGCATTCGAACTGCTGGCCTACCTGGCAATGCATCCCGGCGAGGTGGTAACAAAGGAGGAACTGCTAAAGGCTGTATGGCCGGGTTCCTTTGTAGAGGAGAAGAATCTCGCGCAACAGATTATGTCGCTGCGCAAGGCGTTATCGGACAAATCGGATTACATCGCGACGATTCCGGGACGGGGCTATCAGTTCACCGCACCTGTGCGGACGATTCCGATTGCAAATCCAATACCTGAAGTGGGCGCTCAAGATGTCATGCATGCGCTGCGCAAGCGTACCCACGTCGTCATCGAAGAGTCGGTCCGGCCGGCGATTGGCGCGAAGCCGCAGCGGGCGTGGCGCTATGCGGCAGCGGCGGTGGTCCTGGCAGCAGCGGGGATTGCGGCTGTGGGATTCTGGCCGCGCGGCGTGCCGCCGGAGGAATACCTGGGAACGGTGGTCGCGGACTTT
Organism: Acidobacteriaceae bacterium; assembly: GCA_003166055.1. The sequence goes on along the minus strand of PMWR01000367.1, from coordinate 7,850 downwards.
ACCAACACCACGGGAGATGCGACGTTCGACCAGACGCTGAAGCGGGCGATCGAGATCGAACTCAGCCAGTCGCCGTTTCTGGGCGTGCTGAGCGATCGGGAGGCGGTAAATTCCCTTGGTCTCATGGGGTTGAAGCCCGACACGCCAATGATCCCGACGATTGCGCGCGAGGTGTGCGAGCGCAGCAATCAGCAGGTGCTGCTCACCGGGGGCATCGCCAGCGTGGGCCCCGTGTATCTGCTGACCATGGACGCCACCAACTGTGTGACCGGCAAGCGTGTTGCCGCGGTCAAGGCGGAGGCGGCGGACAAGGCGAAGGTGCTGGCCGCGCTGGATACGCTGGCCGCCCGGATGCGCGGCAAGCTCGGTGAATCCCGCAAGTCGGTCCAGCGCTACGATGTGCCGTTGAGCCAGGCCGCGACCGGTTCGCTGGAGGCGTTGAGGGCGTATTCGACGGCGCGATACCTCGGCGCCCACGGGGCCTCCAACGAAAAACTCTTGCCCCTTTACCAGAAGGCGATCGAACTCGATCCGCAGTTCACTCTGGCTTATCTGTCGATGGGAGCCACCTACTACAATCTTCAGGAGGGCCGGCAAGCCGCAATTTACTTCAAGAAGGCGTTCGATCTGCGCGACCGCGTGAGCGAACTCTACCGTCTGCAAATCGAGGCGAGCCACTATGCCCTGGGGCAGGGAGACGCGCTGGCCGGCTTGAGTGCGTATCAGGCGTGGGCTTCCCTGTATCCGCGCGACTCGCGGCCGTGGCTGAATATGGCGAACCTGGACAACCAACTTGGGCTGTTTCCGGCTGCGATTGCCGCGGGCCAGCGGGCAGTGGAATTGGACCCCAACGGCGGATCGTACGCGGTGTTGGCGCGTGCCTACAAGAATGCGAGCCGGTTCGGGGAGGCCAAGGCGGTGTTGGCCGATGCCTCGAGACGCCTGGGTGGGCCCCGCGTGGACGACACAATCTTCTTGATTTCGGTTTACGAGCATGACCAGGTGGAGTTCGACCGGTATACCAAGGATGCCGAGGAAACCCAATTGAGTCTGCGTAACTACCATCTTGGCCAGGCGCGCTCCATGCAAGGGAAGTATGCGGAGGCGAAAAAAGCCCTCGAGGCGGAGATCGACGAGGACCGGCGCCTGAACAAAGGGGAGATTGTGGATGGCGTGCTGGTGGAGATGGCTTTTGAGGCGCGCTGGTTTGGCTATCCGGAGGAGGCCCGCGCGGCGTTGGCGCGCATCTCCAAGAGCTACCTGGACGGTGACGACGTCGCATACGAATTCGCGATGAACGGCGATCTCGCACCGGCGAAGCGCTACATAGCCGCTCATGAACACGATCCGCACGCACCCACGGATCAGGCGGTTCTGGTGATGCCGCGCCTGCGCGCTCTGGTGGCGATGCACGAGGGCAAGCTGGCCGAGGCGCTGGCGGACCTTGAACCTTCGCGGCCGTACGAGATGGCAGGGTTCGCCACGCGAATGCTCCGTGCCGAGATCTATAGGAAGATGGGCCAGCCCGGGGAGGCGGCGGAGGTCTACAAGAATATGGTGGCGACCCCCGGGAGCGATTTCGGGGCGGACTACCCGATGGCGCTTTTGGGACTCGCGCGGGCGGAGGCGGCGGCCGGGGATGTCGCAGCCAGCCGCGCGGCGTACCAGAGCTTCCTCACCGAGTGGAAGGACGCCGATCCAGACCTTCCTGTGCTTAAAGCTGCGAAAGCCGAGTCGGCGAAGCTCGGTCACTAAAAACGCTGCATTCCAGGCAGCGCAAACCACCCAATTTTCTGCTTTATTGCCGATAGGGTGCGACCCACCACGAACAAATGTGGGCTCGCAACTGCAGGCTCTCCAATTATAGCGTTCGGCTAAATTGCTCATTCCGAAATAGATATCACCATTGATAACTTTTGGTTTCTTTTGGCACCGTTTTACCGCGGTCCGTGCTGTAGTGCGTTCAGTTTGAAGCCCTGCTGGATCGGAGACACGAGCCATGAAGTTTTTCCTGAAGAGACAGTCCCCACCCAGGGCAACTGAAAAGGGCCTTGATCAAGGACCTGAGATGGTTCGCCGGGTCGAGATCACGGTTGAGGAAGAGTGGGTTTCCGGAGTGGTTCGGAGGCCGACTGGCAGCACCAGCGAGGCGCCACCGGATGGGGAACAGCCGATAGCGACCTATCGGAAGCTTCCCCCAGGAACGGAAAGCAATTAAAGAGTCACGGGAGGACACGATGCAAACAGTTCAAGAGATCCACAACTGCAGCTCGGTAATCGACACGGCAGAATCCGGCATGAGGCGAACGAAGGAGCACGGCAAACTCAGACTATTGATCTTGTCGGCCGCAACGTGCGGCTTCCTGATGACGTTGTTCCTTGCGCAGATGGCAAATGCCCAGCAGGGTGTTGCTAAACCGGCCGACTCACAGAAGACGGGGTCCGCGACGGTCGGTTCCGTGGGTCGATTCGCTACCGGTGAGGAGGCGGATGAGACGCCTAAGCCGGGCAAACCCAGCGGCGAAGGGATCAAGATACACGGGCATTGGGTGTTACAGGTAAAGAACCCCGACGGGACGCTCGGTGAGCGCCGTGAGTTCAACAACTCGCTGGTGACGGGCGGAAATCGCTTGTTGACCGGAGATGCCATCCTGGCCGCATTGCTGTCGGGCAATGCAAGCGCGGGCGATCCGTCCGTCTTGCTTATTGCCCAGGCAACCAACGGGACTGGCACCAACCCAGGCGATGTCTGCTGGACAGATTCTGTCGCTGGAGTCTCAGTAGCCTGCTTCGCACTAACAACAGGAAAGCAACCGTATGGCAATTTGGGGGTTCCCCCCGCGATTCCGAATGGGCAGACTGGGCTCGTGACTACGGTGAATTTCACTCCAACCGTTAGCTGGGTGCTCACAGGAAATTACACAGTGGGAACGAACTTTACCACACTCAACGCCGTGCAAACATTCCTGTCTTTATGTGTGTCCCTAAACGGCCCGACCGCGGCTGGCACGCCCGACGTGCTCAATCCGGGCTTCTTGAGCGGGAGTTTTCAGGGCCGGAGTGCGGACCTGCCATCACAATCATGCGCCGGAGCTACTTTCGAAACCCCCTCCGGCGAATTTGCCTTGTTCGGCGCCTTCACTTCCACCACACTCCCGACAGCTCTTACGGGCTTGGTTCCGGGCCAGATCATCATGATCAGCGTCACCATCACCTTCTCCTGACTCCCCGACCCTGCGGCAGAGATGAGCATGATATTTTGCGCAAACCCCAGTTCAATCCGAGTTAGATCTCGCATGTACTCGACCAGAGAAATTCAAAAGGAGCGGTTAGCCATGGAAACAATAAAGAAGCAAAGCAAACCGAGTCCGATGCGCCTGGCGGTTGGGGCGTGCAGTCTTGTCCTGATGCTCTCTTGTGCGCACGCTGGATTGGCGCAGCAGGGTGCGCGCAATCACTCGGCTGCGAACCAGCCGACTATTACAGCGACGGGCGCCACGGCGCATCTCGCGGCTCAAAAAGCAGCCGAAGAGGAAGAGGAAACCGCGAAACCCGCCAAGCCAGGCAGCGAGGGCATCAAGATTCACGGCCATTGGGTGATCGACGTCAGGAATCCCGATGGCACGCTGGCGGCGCATCGAGACTTTCACAACTCGCTTGTAACGCTGACTGGCGCCTCGTATGGTCCAACCGGGGACCAGATCCTGGCAGCATTACTCTCGGGAAACACCGTTCCGGGCGATCCGGCAATTCTCTTCGTGAGTGGAAATGTTTCGGCGAACAGCGATCCAAGTACCTATTGCCAGGTTGGAGGCGGAAACCAGCTCAGGTGTTATCCATTCGGGAACGCTTCGAATCTCTCGTTGGTGTATTCATCGGCCGGGACCACCTACCTAAGCGCGGAAGTGGGACTTACGGCGCGCGTGTCCTTCAGTCCCGCCGTCAATTGGGTGCTGACTGGGAACTACACCGTTCCGAACACCCTTACGGCTATCAACGCAGTCCAGACGAGTGTCCCAATGTGCGTGGCTGAATTGCCGCTGTTGTTCGTGAATGGGGGGAGTTCGTTCACAGGATCCGTCGCAAACCGCACTTCCATAGCCAGCCCAAGCAGTTGCACCAGTTCCTATGAGGACAACAATCCTGCGAACAATATTGTGAATGAAATCATTCCAGCAACTCTCACCTCGACCATATTAGCGAGCCCTCTGACGAACCTGGCCGCTGGCCAGGTGATCACCGTCACCGTCACCATCACATTCTCCTGACTCCTCGGCTTTGCCGCAGAGATGAGCAGGAAGTTGTGCGCAAACCCCAGTTCAATCCGAGTTAGATCTCGTATGTACTCGACCAGAGAAATCCAAAAGGAGAGGTTAGCCATGGAAAAAATGAAGAAGCAAAGCAAAACAAATCCGATGCGCCTGGTGGTTGGGGCGTGCAGTCTTGTCCTGATGATCTCTGGTGCGCATGCTGGATTGGCGCAGCAGGGTGCGAGCAATCACTCAGTTGCGAACCAGCAGGCTATTACAGCAACAGCCGCCACGGCACAACCCGGGCCCAATTCAGCCGCCAAGAAGGAAGAACAAAAGGCGACGCCCAGCAAGGCCGGTGGCGAAGGCATCAAGATCCACGGCCACTGGGTGATGGACCTCAAGAATGCAGATGGCAAGGTCGTGGATCATCGTGACTTTGAAAATTCGCTGGTCACAGTTGGCGCAGCGCCCTCCGGCGATCAGATCCTGGCTGCATTGCTTTCAGGAAATGCCGCCCCGTCTGTTCCCGTTATCGGTCTGGTTACGCAGAACGGAGGCACGCCTCCAATCACCGATGCAAGCACCCCTTGCAGTTCGGCACTCAGCGACCAGGGTGGAACGCAATGCTACTTCTTCGGCACCACCGCCAGCAGCCCATATAATATTTCCCAATTTACCGGAACATTCGAAACTGGTTTGACGGCGCAAGTTACTTTCACACCTTCGGTTTCTCTGGTACTTTCAGGCAACTATACCGTTCCAACAAATCTAACTTCTGTTGTTATGGTTCAGACACTTTTTGCAATGTGCGCGCCGGTTTCCGCGACGTATTTTCCCGACCCCTCCCAGACAGCGGGAGCCGCTGTCTTTAGCGGAACAGCCACATTCCAAAATGCGGACGAGCTCCCCAAAGCCTGCGCCCTCCCGCTAGGTAGTGAGAATTTTGGCCTGGGTGCGTTTACCTCGACCACCGTGCCGCCCCTACCCATGAGTGTGACCCCGGGCCAGATCCTCAGCATCTCCGTGACCATCACTTTCTCTTAACTTCTCTGGAGAAGCACAACCCTCCAGCGCGACGGAGAGAAGCGATGCCGGTTCGTCTCGACAACACGGGAGTAGGCGTGTGGGCACGAAGGCTCGCCTTGCTTGCGCTCCTGCTGGCTCCCACGCTCCGGGCCCAGCAGGTTGCGACGACGATTACGCTGACGGTCTCAAACACCACGCCCGCCTATACGACGCCGGTCAATGCCTCGCAACCGATCAACCTCACCACGGTGACCCTCACCGCAACAGTGCTGGAGACGGCCACAAACAACCCGGTAGGAGGCGGGACCGTGACCTTCTACGACAACGCGGGCGTGCCCGGCGCCGCCGGCCCTGACGTAATCGGCACCGCCAGCATCCAGTATCCGACGCCGGGCAACGTCTCCACATTGCACTACAACCAGGACGGCCCGGTCCCGGGGACGGCGACCTTGGCCTTCTGCTTCGGCCCGGGGACGCACACCATCACTGCCGTCTACAGCGGAACCACGGGGGCGCCCGCGGCAGGCAGCCAGCCGGCGACGCCGAACTGGGTGCCCTCCACCACCGCGACGCCGGTTACCGTTGTCCCGAACGGGAATGCGTATCTCTCCACCAACTTTGGGATGGCCAGTGACTACCAGACTCTGTTCACCGCCTACAACTATAACCAGTTCTATATCTATGCCAATCAGGATCCGACAATCAGCTATGTCGGAGCCGCTGGCTTCGGCATGGAGGTGCCGCAGGGTACACCCATCACGACCGATGAGAATACCGGCCTGATCTACTCCGGAACGCCTTACCTCGACCCCCTCAATGGCTTCGAGCCGGAGCTCACGGAGGAGGGAAATGATGGTTACGTTGGCGGCGACTTTATCTACTTCCTGCCCGTGACCAACGTCACGTCCTTCTTGGTTGCCGACATCTTCAACGCGGGCGTCCCGTCGCTCATCACGCTCAGCAGCACCCTGAACCAGGTCATGCTCTATTCGCTGAACACTCCCACCGCTATCACCAACACCCTTTACGTATACGACCAGGAGTATCCAGTGGCCGCGTCGCCTGCGCAGGGCGTGGCAGCGGACATCAACGGCGACGGCTGGCAGGACATCGTGATCGCCCACAACGACACGACCGGGGCTGGCGTCGGCGTCGGCGTGATCGTGAACACCTTCCTGCCAGTGGGCGCGACGGTGGACCCTGCCGGGAACCCGCCGTGGGCCTTCCCGGAGACGACCTACTCTATCGGCCATCCCGTAAGCAACGTTGCAGTAAGCGACGTGAACGGCGATGGCAAGCCGGACATTGTCGCGGTCACCGCCGACGGCACCAACCTCATCGTCATGCTGCTGAACGACGGCACGGGCAACTTCGTGCAGGGCGCCAGCGTTCAGGCAGGCATGGGAGCATCGCAGGTGGCGCTTGGCGACTTCAATCAGGACGGCTTCCTCGACATCGCCGTGCTCAACACCGGCGACGCGACGATCGGGATATTTTCGGGCAACGGGGACGGCACGTTCCAGGCGATGGTCCCTTACTCGGTCGGCCTGAACCCGGCGGCGTTCAGCATCGCCGATCTGAATCTCGACGGCTATATGGACTTCGCGATCGCTAACGGCGACAGCGCCACGCAGGGAGAGGTCAGTTTCCTCTACGGACAGGGCGGCGGCGGGTTCAACTACGTCTCCAACTCGAGTCAAAACGGATTTGGCCTTCCGCCCTCGGCCTATGCGCAGGCCAGCCCGGCGCCCACCGCGATTCAGGCTGTGGACCTGAACGGCGACGGCTACCCCGACCTCTTTATCGGCACCAACGTCAATGTGGCGGTCTGGGCCATCTACCAGCCCTCGACAGGTACGTACACCTTCCGCGCCCCGTCTCAAGCAGACCAGGCTAACGGGCTCAACCTGCGCACTGTGTCGGCGGCGGTGGCGGACCTGAACGGCGACGGTGTGATGGACTGGCTGCTGATGACGACCGTGAACGGCGAAATCAACTGCTCTGGATGCTCGCCCAACAATAACAACCTGATGACCCGCTACACCGGCGGCTTCTTCAACCAGTGGAGCATCCCCGACGTCATCGACTCGCCGTTCGGAATCCACCCGTTTCTGTCGACGTATCAGCCTGCACCGAACTCCATCTATGGTCAGATTACGATCGGGCCGATACCCCTCGATATCGAGCCCGAACCGCTGCCCACGCTGACGCCAGCGGGATACACGTTCTCCCCTGGCGTCCCCATAGGAACGTCAAGCACACAGGAGTTTACGCTGAGCAACTCGGGCAATGGGCCTCTGACCATTACAAGCATCTCGCAGTTATTTACAATCCCGGCTGGGGCAACGAGCCCGTTCAGCCTCACTCCCAGTTCCGTGCCTTGTCCCATCGCGCCCGCCACCCTGGCCGCAGGCAGCTCTTGCACGATCGCCGTCACATTCGCGCCCACGGCACTGATTGGCTACGCCGAGTTTTTATTCGTTGAAGATGACGGCGGAACCCACCAGCAGACTGCTGGCATCAGCGGCGATAGCGCAGCTGCGGCGACGCCGCTGAACGTCACGGAGGTGC
>PMWR01000450.1 GCA_003166055.1 Acidobacteriaceae bacterium | reverse complement strand
AGGCCCCAGGGATTGTCGCCGGTGGTGTCGGCGGAATGGGCTCCGTTCACGCCCGCATAAATGCTATCGCGCATGGGGGAAGCGGCTGGAACCCACCTTGACGCCGGGCTTGCCGTGGGCGAGTTCCATCCCCAGTCATAGTGCGCGGCGTCAATCTGCTCGCCGGGACCGGGGGCAAAGTACTCCTTGATGGTCACTGTGCTGCGGTCTAACGGCTGGTGACCCGGCTCTTCTTCCACCAGCCAGCCGTCCGATTTGTCGGCTCCGTTGCCGCCCGCTCCGGTGCTGATGCTGTCCGCTCCAGTCGCCTCGCTCTCCAGGAGAAAGGCTGTACGGTCGCTCATCTGCGCGACCGCCGCGTAGACGCCCCAGTTCCACACTGTTGCGGTGATGAGATTCGCGCCCGGCTGAAGGAACGGGGCGAGGTCGAATTTCTCATAGCGCCAATGGGTGAGGTCGCCGCGCGCGGGGCCGTCGCCGACGCGCTTGCCGTTCACGTAGAGAATGAAGCGGTTGTCGGCGCTGACGCGGACGATATAAGTCGCGGGCGCCGCTGTAAGGGTGAGGGTGCGGCGGAAGTGGAGCACGAGAGGTTCGCGCAAGGGCGCGGTGGGATGCGTGATCCAGGCGGCGTGCCAGTCGTGGTGCGGCGGGTCGGGTTGGATGGTCGTCTGCGCGGGTAATGTTAACGCGGCGAGAAGAAAAAGGAATATTGCCAGGAATGAACGCATCGGATCGGGCCTTCCGTTGTGCACACACCAGCTTAGAACACTCTTGAGCCGGGCGCGGCCAACGAAGCGGATTGCTCAGGCTTCAGCCTCGATCATGGGGGCAACCAGGGCGCGCCCGATCAAGGAAAAAACAAACAGCGTCAGGCCGCCCACCCACCCGCCGAGGCTGAACGGGGCGGCGAAGTACATGCCGATGACCACTCCGGCGCCGATCAGAATTGCGGCGAGTGGAAGGAACATGCGCATGCCATACAGAAACGTGAATGGGAGATAATGCGCTCCCAGCAGGATCATGAGCGCGGGATAAAACAGGCTCAAGCGAAACTCGCACACCGGGACCAGCAGAAGCATGGAGAGCGGCAAGGTAAACGCGATCTGCATGCCCAGGAAATGCAGCGGGTTTTCGCGCCGGACGGACGCAGGCCTACCGCTGACGCGCAGCAGCAACTGCGTGAGAGGAAAGATGAAAAATCCGCTGCACACCAATTCAAGAATGGCGGCGCGTGGCGATACCCAGGTTCCCAGTGCGGCGGACACAAGCCAGAGAGTGGACGAGACAAGCTGCCCGAAGAAGCCGCCGGCGTAAACAGTGCGAACTTCCTTCTGAGCGTCCTTCACGAGCATAAAATTGCCTCCGGAAATACCGACGTTTTCATCGATGGGTCTAAACTGCGCAGACAAGTGCGATCCCCTGGCTCTTTGAACGAACGCGCGGAACTGACCTTACCAGACGTACGGAAGTTATGCGTTCCGGGTTCCACGTCAATGAATTTGCTGCCTGAAAACCACTCAAAAGCCCCTTTTTCCGCTTGTATGCGCTTGATTTAGCAGCGTTGTAACCTGCTGTTCACATTGGCCCGGTAGCCTGATGATCGTGAGTACCAACACGCCACAGATACGCATCTCCCAAGCCCAACTTCAGCCGGAACCCGGCTCTCCTGACGGAAAGCGACCGGGGGGCACGGATGCGCAGGAAGCTTCGGAGGTGCGAACCTTTCTGCTGGGGCGCGGCAACTCGGCCCTGGCCGACCGCGGCTTCCGCTGGCTGATGGTGTTGTGCGCCCTGAGCATTTTCGGCATCGTGGTGCTGATTGTGGCCGAATTGGTCATGCGATCCAGCCTGGTGTGGAGCAAGTTCCACTTCGACTTCTTTTACAAGGCATACTTCGATCCTGACACCGGGCTGCCCAATTACTGGGATCCGGTCAACGGCCATTTCAGTGCGCTGCCCTTTGTTTACGGCACAGTGGTTTCTTCGCTCCTGTCTCTGGTGCTGGCCGTCCCCCTCGCGATTGGCGTGGCAGTATTTCTCACCGAGATGTGTCCGCAGTGGCTGCGCGGCCCACTGGCGTTTGTCACCGAGTTGCTGGCGGCGATTCCAAGCATCATCTACGGACTCTGGGCCATGTGGGTGCTCGTTCCGATCATGAGGGTTTACTTAAATCCGGCGCTGGTGAAGTTCCTGGGCTGGACGGGCTTTTTCGCGGACGATAACCCCACCGGACTTGGTTTTGTGACGGCCGCAATCATTCTGGCCATCATGATCCTGCCCATCATCTCTTCGCTGACGAGAGAGGTGATGACCGCAGTGCCGTATTCGCAGCGCGAAGCGGTGCTGGCGCTGGGCGCTACGCGGTGGGAGATGATCCGTATGGGTGTGCTTCGCAACGCCCGTATCGGAATCGTAGGCGCAGTGATTCTGGGCCTGGGGCGTGCGCTGGGTGAGACCATGGCAGTAACCATGGTGATCGGGAACGCGCCGGAGATTCATCGTTCGCTGCTCTCGAATGGTTATTCGATGGCCTCGGTAATTGCGAACGAATTTACCGAAGCGGTGAGCGATCTGCATCGGAGCGCGCTGATGGAGATTGGTTTGGCGCTGTTTATTGTGACGATCATTGTCAATGCCCTGGCACAGTTCCTGGTGTGGGCGGTTACGCGGGGAGCGCCAGCGCGGGTGAATTGATAAAAGCAGGAAACAGGGAATAGGGACCAGGAATCAGGGAGCAGGGCGAAGCGCCGGGGGAACGAAAGCTGAGAGTGGACAACACAATTCGATCTCGTATGAGGGGGCTGGCTGACGGCACGGTAACGGCGCTGGCCATTCTGGCGACTGTGCTTGTCATTACGCCGCTGGTGGCTATCTTCGGATATCTCGTATACAAAGGCGCGAGCTCGCTCAACCTGGCTTTTTTCACTCAGATTCCCAAGCCCGTTGGCGAGGTCGGCGGAGGCATGGCGAACGCTATTCT
>PMWR01000043.1 GCA_003166055.1 Acidobacteriaceae bacterium | reverse complement strand
GTCGCAGAGGCCAGGGAGCGCGCCGCAACATTGCAGCAGAATCAGATGCCGGATTCGCGTGTGCGGGCGCAGGAAGCTGTCTCCTTTGCCAAGGACCGCGGCTTCGAGCGTGAGGCCGTTACCGACGAACGTGAGATCATGCGCGACGCCTTGCGGCGTGGCATGGGCGACCTCACCTACAGCCAGGTGCGCGACAACTTCGACCAGCGGCATAGCGGCGGCGAGTTCAAGATCGCAGCAGGACAGAAGCACGAAACGGGACGGCAGTTCACCACTCGCGAGACAATCGCAGCGGAACTTGCGACCGTAGGCCACATGCGACGCGGACAGAATGCCATCGCGCCAATCATGCCGAAAGAAGAAGCCGCGGCTCACGCGGCCACCCGCGAATTGCTGAATCCAGCCCAGCGCAGATCCATTGAGGAAGTGCTGACCAGCCGCGACCGGGTACACGGTTTGCAAGGGCTCGCCGGGACCGGCAAGACCACCACATTGGAAGCGATTCGTGAGGGAGCAGAGCGCAACGGTTACTCGGTCGAGGGCTTCGCCCCGACCAGCCGCGCCGCAGCTCAAATGCGAGACGCAGGCATCTCCGCAGGCACGCTGCAAGGTTTACCAGCGTGCGATCCAGGAACGAGAGCGGAAGTCCGGGAACGAATGTGTGAATCCAGATCGCCAGCCGGGCCAGGTTGACGGCTGTGGGGTTCAGGTCCACGCCGTAGATGCATCGGCGGGCAATCTGGCGGCGCAGCAGTTGTCCGTCCTCTATGGTCACCTGAGCGCCCTCTGCGCCCAAGGCTGCGCGCGCTGCCAGCCGCAGCCGGCCCAGTTCGTCGCCGACCTCCGGCAGGGGCCGGTTGGCCAGATAGTTGAGAAAGACGCGCTCGATGCGGTCAATGGCCGCCACTAGAAAGTGCGCCGAACCCATAGTAATGTCAGCAACGCGGAAATCGAAGAAAGCCTCCGCCGCCTGCCGGTCATTCAGCTTGTTCAGTCGCTCTGTGTGAGCCTTGAGGGCAGGCTCAAGCCCGTGGTCCAGCAGGTGCTCGACGGCAAAGGCCTTGGTGAAGTAGGAGCCGGTGGATTTGCGCTGGCCGGAGGTGTTGTGAAGAAAGGCGCGGCCCTTGGCAACCACGACCGTATCCTTGGGCTTTGCCGGCTTGTATTTGCCCTCCTTGTCCGTGGCCAGATCGCTCTCGGCCAGCGACAGTTCGTTCTCAAGCAAGCCCTCGTAGATGGTGCCGAACTCTCGGACGCCAAGGCTGCGGAAGTCGACCGGGCCCCAACCTTCGTCGGTCTGAACCACCAGAAGAGCTTCCAGGACCGGAGCAAAGACGCGATCCGGCAGGCTGATTGCGGCGATTTTCTTGCCCAGCGGGCTGGTGTCGTCGGAGGCAAAGAGGCCGCCGTTATAGGCCGGAATGCCCCACTCAGAATTGCCCTTGTCTACGGCGCGGAAGAGGCGCTGAATCTCCTCCCAATGGTCGTTGCCCTGTCCGCCGCGCTGCCGCCCCGCTTCGAGCATCGCGGTGAAGTCCTGCGCCTTCTTCTTCAGCGAACGGTCCCGGTAAAACTGATTTGTGGAGTAGGGCAGCAGATCCTGGTCTTCGGCATAGGCGATAAACAGCAGCCGAAAGAGGATCACCAGCGCCATCTCGTAGGTTTCGGCCAGGTCCGCCGCGCTGGGACGGCGCAAGGCGCGCGCCTCCATCAATCCCTCGGCCAAGCGCGGAACGGCCTCGGCATAAACCCACTCTCGTAACCGTTCGCCCAGATCGGCCGCATAACGCCGGGAACCACTCAGGATTCGCTCGACGCTTCCGCCCTTGCCGAGCGCCTCGGCGGAGAAGATCAGCCACAGGTATCCGGCCTGCTCGGGAGTGAGCAGGTTCAGGTCCAGCTCAAAGTAAGTCTCCGAACGACCACGCTGGCCAGTGCCTACGCCGGTCCCCACCGGGTATAACCGGACCGAATGAGCCCCGAGCAGCAGGACATAGTGCAGGTTGTAGGCCTCGGCCTTGGCCAGCGCGTAGGAGACCGGGGAGAGGTGATTGAATCGGCTCTGCGCAATCTCCGGCTGCTCCGCGGCCTCCAGAAGGACGGCCAGCGCCACACGGGCATCGGCGGCGCGGAGAATCAGCGCTGGACCGCTCTGCTCATCGCCGGTGAGGCCGAGGCCTTCCAAAAGCCTGCGCTGGCGCAAGGGTCTGACTGCCCTTCCGCGTTGACCAGCATCCGCCCAGCCAGGCAGTTTTGGGACGCCCGTGCGCAAATAGTGAGTGGCGAATAGCCCGACGTTTCGCAGTCCAGTAGAACCAGCGTCCAGATCACTGAGCGCCTGGTTGAGAAAGTGACGGGCCGTGTGTTGGTCGGGAGCGGTGAGCGCGGAGCGGCAGATTCCTTCTAGTTGGCCCCGGTCTACATCCAGCAAGATGTGTTCGGGATCACCACCAAGCCCCGCCGCCGCCGCCTTACTGCCGTAGAGGACGACTAGGAGGACTGGAGCGGGCCGTCCCGCCGATCGAGCCTTCCAGGCGGCGCGCATGGCCTCAGTGGTGGGGCGAGAGGAGGCATCGGCAAAGACCACCTCCAGGGCCGGATTTCCGTGGCCGAGGCAGAAAAGCGCCTGCGTCCATGAACCTAGATTTCCCGCCTGAATCGGCCTCGCCGGTAGCTCCTCTAAAAATCGCGTGTCGGGCATACGCAAGAAGGATACTCGGTTTGGGTCGGCAAACTTTCAAACTGGGCGCTGACTATAACAGGAGACACCGGAAAAACAAGAAGCGATCCTCAGAGACGGCTCAACAGTTCAGGCGGTGACGTTTTCAGGGCTGTCTCGGCCTTTTCAACCCTTGCCAGAGAGATGTTTCCCATTCCTCGTTCAATCACTCGAGATCCTCAGGTGACCGCCTATGTAGCCCACCAAGATGCTCTTTCGGCCGGGGAAGTCGAAGAAGTGAATTCGAGTAGTGTCATCCCTCTTCAGGTGCCATTCAAACAATCGATTTTGGCCGTCCGGACAGCGAAATGTTCTTTCATCGCTGTACTTCTGTAAAGTCGAAGCACTTTCGCCTGATGCACGGACCAACGCTTTGATATCGAAGTTACCTGTATCCCATGTATCGCAGTACTTCTGTAGATCATGAAGTCCTCGCATCGCAGCCTTGAAGCGACGGTCGCTTCCTCCCAACAACGCTAGCTGTTCTTCTACCGAATCGCAGAAGTCGAGGTTTGGGAAGAGCAACGCCTTTTGCTTCCATAGCTCATTACCGTTGGCTGGAGGCGGTGATTGCGTGCGCTTCAACCACTCGGCATTGAAATCCAGGTGGCCTCGTCGGCACGCATGAGGAACCGAGCGAATCTCGGTTTCAATGTCGTGGCTTCCAATCCACGATCTCTCCACATCCACAGATGGAACATCCCAATGATCTGCGGAGCAAAGACTGACTGCGAGGCCGTCAGCCAGGAGAGCGGTCGCAAGTCCCAGCGTCGCGCTGCCCATGCATTCGTATTGGATTTCAGCAGATTCCAGGTCTTCTTGCGGGATACACAATGAGTATTCAATACTTCTGTCGAAGAGTAGTTTCAACAGCTGCCGTCTATCTCGGTCCCCGTAGGTGTATTCGGCCAGCCAACGCCCGATTGAATATCCCAAGCTGATCTGAGTCTGAAGGAACGCCCCCGGTATCACCAGGATTCTCTTCGCGCTTACGCGCCCATCGAGAATTACGTCCGAGAAATTGTCGAGATGCCTCTTCCCAGCGGCTTGGTCCGGGGCCAGGTTGGCGGCTGACAGTTCGTTGAAAACCAAGTATGCGGGCATAATATTAATCGCCAAGAAGCCTGGCTAAACTGCGCTCTATCTCATCAAAGAAACCGTCAGGCCACTCCGGAAGCCGGCCGTTTTCATCTAAGTCCAGAAGCGTCAACGTCGGGGATTTCGCCCCCATTCCCCACTGGCTGTGGTAAAAGCCCACGTTCTCTGGAGTAGCTTTTCGATCCCGAACTGCCAGTCTGATTCCGTTCAATACATGGTCGCTGTGAGTTTCGATAAGAACCTGTATGCCAGCCGCTGAAGCCTGACATAGGAGCTCGCCCATCTTTACCTGACCTCGTGGGTGCAAATGAGCCTCTGGATTCTCGACGATTAATAGACTTCCAGGACGAGCTGAAAGCGCAGACACGACAATAGGGAGCGCATAGGTAATGCCGAATCCAACGTTCGTCGGGCGATACTCTGAACTCGCAACCTTATGACCTAGTGAATATGCAACACTGAAAGTCATAAGGTCCATGTCCGAATACCTCTTCAAATTGAGGCGAACTCCTGGGCTGATCTCTGTCATCCACGCTTCGACCTGAGATTGAAGAGTATTGCTGGTGGCTGAAGCATGTCGAAGAACCAGGGGCTCGACAGTCTCGGAGCCGAATAAAGATAGGAAGTGCGCAGTAAACTCACCGCTGGATCCCATTTGGCGGTGATGTCTAACTTCGTAATCAGACATGCCGAATGAGGTTCTAGGGCCAACCCGCTCGGCGCGGAGATATTGAAACTCGTCACGAAACAAGCTTGTCTTCCATATTTCGCCTACCGGTTCCGAACTGCTTAGCGCCAGCACGTTGCTCTCTTCCCTATATGCGAATCTGAGCTTGAGGCTTGCAGGCAAATCGTCCACTATTTCAATACCGATTTCGTCTTCATTAGCTTCTTCGAAAAGAACATCCTTGGCCGTACCCAACTGCGCAAGTTTTCCGTTCAGAGAAAGTCCAACACTTGGGAGGAGGTTCTCAAGAAAGGATTGCCGCAGAAGCAAAAGCGTCTGGATAATCGTAGATTTTCCGGAGCTATTCAACCCAGCTAGGAGGGTGAGCGCCCTGAGATGCACCTCTTGCTGCTCGAAACATTTGAAGTTTGAAAGCTGGAGGGACCGAATCATTGAAGCGTCTCCCGTATGATTCCTTCGACCTTGGAGAAGCGAAGACGTACCTTTTGGGGGTCACCGGTGCCATAGGTAATGGCGCCTGCAAAGTCGCTGTTATCGAGCAAAGAAATGAAGCGGGCCTGCAAACTCAGACTACGCTCTTGGAGCCGGTCGATTGCGTCAGGTGGCAACGATTCGATATTCGCTGCCCAAACCTCGAAAAGCGCTCGATTGATAGGATACCTCCTTGGCGATTCTGCGCTTTGCTTTCGGAAGGCCCGATCCCCGAAGAGGCGGTAGCAGTCGACCATTGCTCTCTTAAACCGGTCCCCTAATACTTGTAGTTCGGATTCCGAGAGATTGTTGAGGTCAATCATGCATTGGTTGAGAAATGCATCCATACTGCTGGATCTGTAGTCGAGATACGGCGTTCTTAGGAAGGCGAGTACCCTAAGAGCACATTCTCTGTCCCCCATGCGATCGTCGCGAATGCCTTCATTCGTAGCTGTTCTGAACTCCGCCCCTTCCGCGAGTACTTGGAGCAGGGAGCAAGCTTTACCCTGGTGAAGGGCATGCCGGATTTCTTGGCTGGAGAGAGGCAGCCCCCCTGTATTTATTCTTTTGAAGATATTAAATTTCACCTCAGGAGGGGTGTTCTCCTGGATGACGAAAACTGTTACCTGCGTCTCCAGTATCCGTCTCTGTAGGTTGCGTGGTAGATCATCAAATCGTTTGTTCTTGCACTCATCCAAAAACTCAAGTCCTGTTAGCTTCAGCGTCTTGTCGATCACGAAGCTCTTGAGCGTAGACAGACGTTGTAGTCCGTCGACGACCAGCCACTTGCTCTCGTCACTGCCATCCATATAGAAGGCAGGTAGCGGAATCCGAATTAGCAACGACTCGATTAGTTGACTCTTAGCCTTCGCACTCCAAATCCCGCCTTTTCGCTGAAAGCCCGGGGTTAGGTCTATCTCCCGATTCCTAAGCCGGTCCATTAGAAGAGAAATCACCATCGGCTTGGTTTCAACTCTGATACGGGCCGGATCGAACGGCTGTGTAATTTCGAAACTGCTTCCCGATTCCTCCTCTTCGAGGCCGGTGCCATTGACCTCGCCAAGTTCTTCGGCATCGGGGCCCTCATCGGCGATTCCCGTAGTCTGTTGGCCGTCGAGTTCTTGGTAATCCTTGGGATCTATAGAACTTTCGTCAGTGGAAATGATCCCAATCGGCTGTAGTCCGCCTGAAGCCGCCCTTCCGACGCTGGTTAGCCGCGAACTCCACACAAATCGAGATGGCCACCCGCGGCGACCTTCAACGAACTGACCATATCCGTAGTCTTGTAGCTTTCGAAAGAGACTTATGATATCCCGCCGAGGAAATGCATTTCCCTCCGATGCGAGCAGAATCAGGATCCGATCGACCTTTGTTTCCGACTGGTCACGTTCTCGCTGTGCAGCATGATCGAAAAAGGCCTTCGCAGCTGGACTCTCTAGATAGAGTTTCCGCAGCATCTCAATGTTCGGCGAACTAGAATTCACTCGCGGCTCTCCAGTTTCTGGTATGGACCGTCCAGACCTTCAAAACTGAATCAACAGTGACACGATCCATGAAATCAAGGCCAATCCTAACAGGATTTCCCCCCTTCGTACTACTTGTCACAGGAACGCGCTCCCGGGCAGGAGCGTCATTTCATAAAAGAGCGATTCTTATGATTTTATGCAGAGCCCGATTCGGCAGGGGGAGGGTGTTCTGGCGGGCAATAAGCCGCCAGTTTGCCCTAAAGGCGACCAAACAGGTCCGGAAGACTCGTCTTCAAACCTTTGGACACTTTTTCGATGTTCACGAGCGAGACATTCCGCACGCCGCGCTCGATTCCGCTGTAGTAAGTCCTGTGGAGCCCGCAGCGCTCCGCCGCCTCTTCCTGATTGATCCCCTGAGCCTCGCGTATGCGGCGAATAGCGCGACCGAACCGGATCCGGATATTGACGGGCATCATCTGGAATGATCGTGGCGGTCAGACGATGAGTACACACCCAATGAGTCACATTGATGTAGACTGATGTGCGAGTGGATCGCCCACGGACCCGGTCTGTAGCTCGTGGCGTTCCGCTCGAAGATGTCCGTGGACCGCCTGCACGCCAGAGAAGCCCCAGATGAACTCCGAAATCGTCCGACACCTTTCCCCGGAGGAGCAAGAGCTTGCCCGGAAGCGCGAAGAACCGACCACGCTGCAGCCCGAGCCTGCGTCTTCCTCAGCTGTTGCTTTTCCTACGCTTCAGAATGCTATCGCCTCAAACAGGGTTACCGCAGAGTTTAAGGGGAATGGTGGGAGCAGTGGCGATTCGGTTCTAGCAGAGCTAGCGAAGGACGCGCAGGCAGGCGCAGAGCCGCTGAGGACGAGCCTCCCCGCTGGCTCTGTTTTGCTGAGCAACGATGCAAGTGTGCAGAACATGATGATTGCCGGCGTGCGCGGAATTCTTCATGACGGAAGTAGATATCGACCTGGGACCCGAATCGTTCTCACAGACAGCGATTCAGTCGTTTACGTGTTGGCTGCATATTGCATGGAGTTTGAGAAGGAGAACCCATCCCAGGACACCAGGTTCCGATTGGAGCGGCCGGATCCGGCGCTGGAACGAATTGCCCAACTGGGTGCATCGCTAACGGTTCCCGCGATGCAAGCGGCAGTTTGGATGCACACCGACGGCGTTACCTTTGACCGAATGAACCAGAAGCTTCCGATCAGTCCGGAGGATTGGTCCGCGGGAGAGGCTGTCTTTCTGGAATGCCGAGGCCCGGCAGGAGCTATGACGAATGCTGAGCCCACAAGAAGTGAGAACGAGGACCTGAAGGTTTCAGTGAAGCCTGAGGAGGACGCCCGGTTGCCGATTCTGGAAGCCGAGATTGAGAGCCATTGGCTCCAGCATCGGAAAGCTTTCGTGAGGGAACTCCGGAAGGAAAACCGGCTAGAGAAAGCAATCAAGGCAACCGCACTGGACTGCGTAAAGCTCCTGCATCAGTACCAGGAGAAGGGACACAACCCGGATCAGGCGCGGGAAGCAATGTGGGCTTACTTGATTCATCCTCGGCAGGACTGATCAGAGGAGGGGCGAAGCAGCAGACATGAAAATGGCTCGATGGTACGGCATTCTTTCTCTGTCATTCTGTCTTTGGCTGCTGCTCTTCCCTCCGTGAGCGGAGTCGGGCAGGGCCTTTATCTCCGACGAAGTCGGCGATCACGTCGCAACCGTCTCTCACAGTTTGGGGCATCGCTGGTGGTTTTCCATTCCGTCCCATTGGGAGTGGTCAGAACGCGATCAGCAGAGCTTCTTGGTCCCGAACGTGGCGGCAGGGGTCGACTATCAATTTATGCTTTATGAGTCCGTCGTAGGGCTCGTTACCCTGGCTCTACTGTTCCTTCTTTTCCCAGCTTTGGAGATGCCTACGCGCATTCGGAACTGGCGAAGCCGGGATCTAAAACGTGCACTGATGGGGGTGACGAAGTGAAACCTCGCATTCGCGAGTCCGCCAATCTCGCCGCTGCGGCCGCCGCGCTCTCTGGCAAGTCCATGGACGAGATTGCCGAAGCGCGTCAGCAAGAACCATCGGCTGAGGAAGTGATGCAGACAGCCGAATTTCGGGAGGAATCAAACGGCTCTAAACCGAACACTGTCGGAGGCTTCATTCTCGGATTTCTTTTACTCGGGGCTGCCGCCGCGGGGATTGCTCTTTGGTTCCACCATGCACATGAGGTTAAGCTGCGCGAGGCGGAAGCAGCGACGGCCAAAGAAGAATATGCCAAGTCCGTGGTGGCTGACATGGTGAATACCTGGCACGCCGACGATCATTGGGAAGATTCGCTTACCTCTCCAGGCGATAGCAGCCGAACACTTTACACCATCGAACTTGAAAAGGCCCTCATACTCGACCGTCCGCTCGTGTTTTTTGGAATCGTGGGTGACGTGAGCAAAGCCGGACAATCGGAAAACTCGATCATATCGATCTGGGCCGAGACGAGAGCCAACCTCTCACCAGCCCTACGCCTTTCGTTGTCGTCCCCGCCCGAGATCACAAATGCGATCCTTGGTCAAAAAGATCGTGCTTCTGAGATGTTCGTGTTCGCGGTGAAAATCAGCAGCGTTGAGAAGATTTCCATGCAATCCGATAGCTCAGACCCCGACTACTTTCTCGCGCATGGAGTTCTCTACGCGGCAAAACCAATCGGCCTGAATGAACCGCCAGCCGAATCCAGACTACCTAATCAATGAATTGTTGACTTCGCCTTGCCGGCTGTTTTCCGAGCGCTCCCGGTCTTGCGTTCGTGCTCGGATTCGTGGGGATGCCTTTGCGGGCAGCGTTGGAGCGCCGCCCGCCCTTGGTGTGCGATTGGGTGTGTGCTACTGTGCTACACCTCGACCCCGGCGAAGGGCCGAACCCTCGGCCGTACACCTTATCGGCCGCGTTCAACTTGGTTCCTTCGTTGACAAAGGGGTATCCCAAGGTATTGATTGCGCTGCGATTCACGGATGCCTTCCTTGACTGTGTGACGGATTGACTGGTGTACCCGTGGACCATTCGAGAATCCGCCGCACAACCGAGTAGGGATGCGGCCCCTTTGTATCGCCGATTCTGACCCGCGCCATGCGCCCGACGAAGATCGATGGAGAAAGACGATCCCTGCGAGCAGGCGGGGCTCCATTGGCCTTTACCCATGCCGGTAGATAGTGTGTGCGCCTGCCAGCCTTGGGCCTTTCCCCGGCCCCACCGTTGAACCACATTGGGATGGTTCCAAGCGAACGTTGCCCGCCCTCGGCCAGCGCGTCAAACAGCAGGATGCAGGTCCAACGATTGAAGCCTGGGTCCCAGTACCACTTTGCCCGTTTGCAGTAGGCCGGGTAATCTCCTGGTTCAAGACGAGGATAGTCCGCCCATTCGACTGCCGGCTCATTCTCACGCACTAGATGAAGAGCGGGCCGCTCCCTGCTTTCTGCGCCGTTGCGCTTCACCGCGCCCCGGCTCAAGACGCCTCCGAAGATGCCTCACGGCTCTGTGCCGCCAATTCGGGGTTGCACCCGGCAATGAAGGCTTGCAGATCACTTTCGCGGATCATTGTCCGGCTGCCGACCTTCGTCCGGCGCAACTTACCTTTCGACAACCAAGCGTGGACTGTCCATTTACTGATGCCGCCCAAACGCTCGGCGGCCTGCTCAACACTCATCAAGTTCTGCATGGGGATAGCCTCCTATCCAAGTTCCACGCAAAGTCTCTCATTGCAAGCAACGCAGGCCAAGTGTATTGTAATACCCGTATGGGTGAAATTTCGCGTACGTTACAGAAAGCCGTAAGTGACCAGCGATTGAGAAGGGAATCTTCCGCGCCTCATGCTCGGCAAATGGTCTTCGACCTGATAGAGCGGACACCTAAGAGCGCGGCGGCCCAACGAGTGGAGCGGATTCTCGAATTGCTAGTGGCCGCCGAGGGATGCCGCGTTTCGACACTTCGGGACGGGTGGAAAGGCGCCCTGCGTGACGAAGGCGCTGAGTTGATCGACGAGGCGGAGAGGCGCCACCAACCACTAAAGGGGTTTCACTGCGCTATGCCTCTGTATCGCTTCACAAATAACGCGCTAGAAGAGCGCAACCGACAGTACCGCACTTTGCTCCGCGAGTTGCAGATTCTGCTCATCCGCTATCAGTGGAGGCCAACGGTGGAGGATCGCCTCTACACTTCCCTCGGGAGCCGAATGCTCTGGAATCGCACAGACTCTGCGGAGATCAAGGAAAACATCGCAGTTCAATTCCTGCTTGAGCAGATTGATGGTCTCAAAGGGCCGGCGCGGATTCTACGTTTTCGGAGGTGCCGAGAATGTGCCCGATGGTTCTACGCCGTCAAGGACCACCAGAGTTTTTGCAACGAGGCCTGCCGAAAGCGGTTCGCCTCGCACGACCCTGAATTCAAGAAGAAGCGAGCGGAGTACATGAGAGACAATTACAGACCGCTCCAAAGGAAACTCGATGCGCAGAACCTGCCAGCGGCAGGGCGATTGGTAAAGGGGAAAAGCAAATGAGCATCTTCAAGCGTGGCAGCGTCTACTGGTATCACTTTCTGTTCAACGGGGAGCACATCCAACGCAGCACGAAACAGGGGAACCCCAGAACGGCCCGTCAGATCGAAGCGGCCTTCAAGACCGCCCTTTGCAAGGGCGAAGTGGGCATTACGGAGCGCAAGAAGGCTCCCGGCTTCAAGGCAGCTATGCGGGCGTTCCTGGCGTGGTCTCAGCAGCAGCATGAGCGGCATCCAGCTACGCACAGACGCTACCTGGTGAGCAGCGCGGCCCTGTTGCGACACTTCGGGGATCAACCAATCGACAAGATCACGCCGGAGACCGTGGAGCAATTCAAGGCAACCCGCTCCGTTGCCAAGGGGCAGCGGACCAACCGGCGCATCATGCCGGCGACCGTGAACCGGGAACTCGCCTGTCTCAAGGCACTCTTCAACCATGCAATCAAGTCAGATATTTCGGTGAGGAATCCTGTGAGCCGGGTTGGTTTCCTTGCAGAGCAGAATGAGCAAACGCGGGTTCTCAGCTTCGATGAACAGGCGCGGTATCTGGCCGCGGCAACCCCGATGCTCCGCGATGTGGCAACGCTCATGCTGGAAACCGGAATGCGGCCGGAAGAGGTCTACCGGATTCAACCGGAGAACGTGAATATGGCGGGCGGGTTCATCTTCAATCCCTTCGGCAAGACGAAGGCGGCGCGGCGGCGGGTTCCCTTGACCACGGCGGCCCGAAACGTCCTGGTGCGCCGCGTGGATGGGCTGGAGACACCCTTCCTCTTTCCGTGCGACACAGATCCGGCGCGGCCCGTTCCGAAGGTGAACAATGCCCATGACCGCGCGGTGAGGGATAGCAAGGTTGCCCCATTCCGGCTGTACGATCTTCGCCATACCTGGGCCACGCGGGCGGCGGAGTCTGGCATTGACCTTGTGACGCTGGC
>PMWR01000060.1 GCA_003166055.1 Acidobacteriaceae bacterium | reverse complement strand
TCCATCACCAGATCCATGTCTTTGCCCATCAGCCGCAGCGGAAACTCCGGCGAGTAGTCGTCATTTTTCATCTTCTTGAACTTTCCCAAGAATGCGGGGGGGGGGATGCCAGCCGTCTTGGATAGGACATCGAGAAGTACGTCCCTATCGATTTGCACATGCTCGCCCAGCGACACTGCTTCCGCGAGGGCCTGCATCCCGACGCCAACGAGGAGGTTGACGACCAGTTTCATTTGAATCCCAGAAGTAGGGCCTCCGATCAGGAACCACTGCCTGGCAATGGACTCGAAGATGGGAGTGCATTGCTCGAAGGTATTCCGGTCCCCGCCCGCAAGCAGCGTGACCGTGCCGGCCTCGACCGCCGGCGTCGACCAGGAGATAGCCAGGTCGAGGAACCTGACGCCAAGGTGAGATGCCTCCTCATGCAGAAGGTGCGAGAGCTGAGGGGAGATCGTGCCCATCTCAAGGACCACGGTGCCTGGCTTTGCCGCGGAGAAAACACCCGCGGTGTCGCAATACACGGAGTTGACAGCCGAATCATTAGCGAGGCAGGAAAGGACAACATCCGAATCAGTCACAAGCTCCACAACCGATTCCGCGATCCGTATCCCCATGCGACTCATCGCTCCCGACCGCTCCGGACTACGATTCCATGCCTGGACATTCCAGGCGGATGAATGCAATCGCTGCGTCAGCCGGCTTCCCATGAGTCCCAGGCCAATGAATCCAAGCTTGACTGTGCGCTTGCAGAGTTTTTCCAGCGGCATGACCTGCGCGCAATGTTTTTCCGCCAATGTGTTCGGTGGTTCCGTGACTCTGGATTCAATTAGTTCGGTCATGCAGGTTTCCTCCCGGCGGATTATTCGCACTTGCTCCGGCGCGACAGCGAGGAGCTTTGTACTTCCGGAACGCGGGTGCTGGCGATGAGACAGCTTGATTCGGCAAAGAGGATGGCACCTGGTGTTTTCTGAGATCGACTCGAGTGCGACTCTCCACTTGGCTTGAATGTAGTGGCAGTGTTGGAAGCTGTCTATTATGTCTTAGTACGGGTCGGAGTTTCGAGGCGCCGCGCCTTCGCCGAGAGGAAGGGAAAAGCAAAACGTCGCCCCCGGGCCTTCTGTTGGCGCGGCCCAAAGAGAGCCGCGATGGGCATCGATGATGGAACGGCAAATTGCCAGGCCCATACCCATTCCGCCCTCTTTCGTGGTGTAGAAGGCTTCGAAGGGTTTGTCGAAATCGCTCAATCCGGCCCCGTGATCGCGAATCTCAACCAGGATGGCATTGGCGTTCTTGCGCCTCGACCGAATCACAAGCTTCTTCGAACGATCAGGCACATTGTCCATTGCCTCGATCCCGTTCTGAACTAAGTTGAAGATCACCTGTTGCAGCTGAAGCCGATCCGCCATTATCGGCGGCAGATCCTCGTCCAGGCCGGTCTCCACGAGAACGCCGTGCCGCACGCTCTCGCCTTTCAACAGACGGACTACCTCCGCGAGCACCTCATTCAGGTCGAGTGGGATCATTTCGGGTTCAGCCTGCTTGAAAAGCGCCCGGATGCGCCGCACGACTTCCGCAGCGCCGTTGCCGTCCCGGATGATCCTCTCGGCGGCCAGATTCGCCTCCGCCAGGTTAGGTGGCTGCGCAAGCAGCCACCGAAGGCACGCATGACCGTTGGCTACAACAGCTGCGAGTGGCTGGTTCACTTCGTGCGCAATAGAAGCTGCAAACTCGGCGATAGTCGCAATCTGCATCGACTGCGAAAGACGTGCCTGAGTCCTGCGCAGAATCTCCGCTGCATCTTTCCGGTCTTCGATGTCCGTAATCAATCCATACCAGCGAATAATCCGGCCATCGGAATTGCGCAGCGGCTGGCCGAGCACGTGGAACCATCGGTAGGAGCCATCGGCGCCGCGCATTTTGTATTCACTTTCGTACTTGGCGCCGGTTCCAATTGCGTGGGTCCATGCACTTAGCGTGGGTTCCGCATCGTCCGGGTGCAGGAAGTTGATCCACCCATGCTCCGCCAATTCACTCACCGGCGCGCCAACGTAGTCTACGATACGCTGATTCACATACTCCAACCGGCCATCTGGCATGGCACACCAGACCAGGGCTGGAATGGTGTCGACAATCAGGCGAAGGTTGGTTGCGCTCTCCTGCAAGGCTTCTTCAGCGCGCTTTCGGTCCTCGATATCCGTGTTCGTTCCGTACCATTTGAAGACCTTCCCGGTTTCGTCGCGCAGAGGCACGGTGCGGAAGAGGAACCAGCGAAATTCTCCATCGAAGCGGCGCAGGCGCGCTTCACACTCCGTGGCTTCCCCAGAGATTAAAGCTTCGCGCCAAAGCTCGATCAAGAGTTCGATGTCATCTGAATAGACAGCGGACTTCCAACCCCATCCCCGCACATCCTCTGTCGAAAGCCCGGTATACTCACGCCAGCGTTGATTGACGAATTCCAGGCTGCCATCGGGACCCGTGCTCCACGCCAGTGCCGGGATCGTATCGATGATTAGCCGCAGTTGATCTTCGGACTTTCGGATCTCGTCGAATGCCTTGTCCAGGGCCTCTTTCGCCTGAGCCTGCTCTGTGATGTCCCTCGACATGCCAAGGATTTCGACAACCTCGCCTGCGGCGTTGACAACCGGATGACCTACGACTCGAAGATGTTGAATGGAGCCGTCGGGGAGCATTCGAAGCGTCTCAAGAACGAAGTCCTTTTTCTCTTCGATCGCCTGCCCCCAACATCCCATCAGCTTCGCCCACTCTTCCTGTGTAAACCCTTTGCCCACCTCCTCGAGCGATGGTATGGGCTGCGACGGATCGCGACGTTCCATTCTGAAGTATTCCGCCGACCAATAGATAATCTTCGTATTCTCGAGGTCGTAGGCCCAGCTCCCCGTATGGGATAACTTCTCTCCTTCCGACAGATAGAATTCGCTGCGTTGCAGAGCCTCCTGTGCCCGCCTGCGTTCGCTGATATCTCGAATCACAGCCTGGGAGCGGCCATTGCGAACCGGGGAAACCGATATTTCAACGGGCAACGTGGAACCGTCTCTGCGCAGACAGGTTCGCTCGATTTGGTAGCTGCACCCGGCCTTGAGTTGCTTGAGACGTTCGCTGAAATCGGCCCGGTCCTCCAGCACGCAAGTCTCGGCGATGTTGAGCCCGGAAGCTTCCTCGGCAGTACACTTCAACATCTGCAGACCGGCAGGGTTGATCGAGACCAGGAAGCCCGTTTCATCGACGACGCATATTGCATCCGGAGAGAGTTGTATCAGCTCACGATATTTCTCTTCGCTTTTGAGTACGTCTTCTTCTGCTTGCCTGATTGCGGTTACGTCTGTCACGGCCCCAATGTACTCGAGGTGGTTGAGTTCGCTCCTTGTCGCATCAGCCAGAACGTGTACATGTTTCACAGAGCCATCGGCCATCAGGAAACGATGCTCGAAATCCCAGTCCGATCCGATCTGAATGGCGCGGTCAAGCGTTTCCCGCACGCGCTGCCTGTCTTCCGGGTGGACCCTTTGTAGCACCAATTCCAGAGTCGGCCTGATGCTCGAGTCGAACCCGGTAATGCGATACGTCTCATCGGACCAGACAATCTCGCCACTGGCGACATTGAGGCCAAAGCTTCCTGTGTGGCTCAACTTCTGCGCTTCCGACAGATAGGATTCGCTTCGTTGCAGGGACTCCTCGGCGCGCTTCCGGTCGTCGATATCGACAAGCAAGTTGTACCAGCGGACGATACGGCCCTCAGCGTCGCGCAGCGGCCGACCACGCGAGCTGAACCAGCGGTATATTCCATCTGCGCGGAGAACACGGCATTCAGTCTCATAGAACTGGCCCGCTTCGATAGAGTGGCTCACGATGGCGATCAGCCGCGCACGATCGTCTGGATGCACGAGTGAGGGCCATTCATTCATTTCTTCCATTGTCTTGTCAAAGAAATCGAGGACTGGTTGGCTCACAAATTCGACTTCTCCGGACGGTCTCATCGNNATGCTATCGATGATCAGACGAAAATCGCGTTCATTCGCACGGGCCGATTCCTCGGTGCGCTTGCGATCTTCAATATCGATCAGCGCCTGGTGCCATCGCACGATTTGACCTGAGGCGTCCCGCTCGGGGCGACCCCGCACATGAAACCATCGGTAGATACCATCCGCTCGGCGGAGGCGATGCTCGATCTCGTACTCATCGCCGGTTTCAACCGAGCGCTTCCACTCTGCGAGCACGCGTGGAAGATCATCCGGATGGACGGCATCCGTGGCTGCCCAACTGCTTAATTCTTCAACGCTGCTGTTGAAATAATTCATGAGATCCCGACTCGCGAATTCTACTTCGCCGGCCGCACTCATGATCGCCACGAATCCCGGGATGTTAGCCAGGATCGATTGAAAACTCGGCTCAGGCTTTCCCGCACTCTGCTCAGGGCGCCCCCGAACTTCAATGTCGATACCTATTCCGAACCATTTACTAACTTCGCCAAGATTGTCCATCAGGGGACTGCCACGGATCAGAAACCTGCGGTATTGTCCATCAAAGCGGCGGAGGCGTGCTTCACATTCGCTCGGCGCCCCAGAAGCTAAAGCTGCACTCCATACTTCCTGAAGATGTTCGATATCCTCTCCATGGATGGTGGACTTCCAATCCCATTCCTGCACCTCCTCTGTCGAGAGACCGGTATAGTTCCGCCAGCGTCGATTGACGAATTCGAAGCTGCCGTCAGGATTCGTGCTCCATGCCAGTGCAGGGACCGTATCGATGATAAGTCGAAGTTGATCTTCCGATCTCCGGACTTCATCGAATGCCTTTTTCAGGGCGGCTCTTGCCTGTGGCTGCTTCGTTCCATCCATCGCCATGCCCTCCTGCTAATCCCTTTGGATTTCCACACTATCACGGCTTCCGCAGAGCCCGCACCTGGAAAGCAGCCAAGCCGAGCCAAGCGTTGCCTGATACTGGGCCCCGCTTAACCTCGTGAGGCCACGCCTGGCCTTTATACATCACTTTGAGACCGGTGCTTGGCACGGACTCATGTGCTGTCATCTACTGTGCAACCCGTTGCTTCCTTCCCTTTTTCAGAGCGCGGAGGGTGGTGTCGCAACAACTCGACGGAGAATCGTCCTCCGCGGGGCAGATCAAATTGACCTTGCCCCTGCTACAGGAACTCATACCAAGACATAATTGCGGCTCCAAAATGTGGCTGCTACTGTCATGGAGAGGATTGAGCATTGGCTTCGGAAAGTTGCATCTGCTGCGCCGGAACTAATCAAATGAGCCCCCCAAGGAGGACCCCATGCGTTCCGAAATGATTTTCGTGGCTCTAGGCCGCGAACAGAATCGCTACATGCTCTCACAGCTGATCGCCAAGGCAACGCGAAAACTG